>CANJJY010000094.1 GCA_947474445.1 Oligoflexaceae bacterium | reverse complement strand
TGCTCTTCTGGACGGGTGCGTTATTGGTCAACGCGCTTGGGATGCCCTGGCCAACTTTCTTAGAATCCATAAAGATACCTCCGCGCTATCGCATGATTAGCTCTACCGGCCACTCACTTCGGTGGCTGCCTTTTGGTATTGAATCCGACCAACGGCCTTGTTGATAGATGCTGCCTTGTCACTGCCGGGCACAAGCCCTAAGAGATGCTTCTCAATCGAATCTGCAAGGCCCGAGGTACGCTGGGAGGCAAGGTTTTTGGAGTACTCGGAGTCAAGCATTGACTGAAAAATTTGCTCGCCGTTTCCCCCGTCGGTCAACTGAGACTTATCTACGGTCTCTCGCATCGATTTTAGCACGATTTCCATAAAAATAGCTTCAAACTCGTCCGACAATTTTTTGATAGCTTCGGCGTCCTGAGGGCCCTTCGGGCTACTTTCGGAAAACCTTTGTAAATCAGCTGTTTCCGGATTTGTCGTCAGAACTCGATTGAGTGTATTCATAGTCACCTCACAAAAGCTTGAGGTCCGCTTTTAGCGCACCCGATGCATGGAGTGATTGTAATATACTCACTAAATCTTCTGGCTTTACACCCATTTGATTCAATCCTTTGACTAAATCGCCGATTGTCCCACCCTGCACAGGAACCAAATTCTCTTTTTTTGCAGATTTCCCTGAACCAACCGCTATGCTCAATCCGTTGTGAGAAACCACCACTTCACTGATACGTACGTCACCTCCAATGACGACGGTTCCAGTTCTCTCATTGACGACAACTAAAGCCTTAAGATCCGACTCGACACTGAGGGCTTCAAGAGTCGCAATAAAGGCGGTTAAGCGGCCGCTATAGTCATCAGGCAGCCGGACTCTTACATGCGCAGGATCAACTGCCGTTGCAATCAGATCTCGAAAGGCTAAATTTATCGCCTGACTGACACGATAGCTGGTAGTGAAATCAGCATTTTTCAAACTGAGATCAATGGCTCCATCGCGCAAAAGCTCAGGGGCAAAATCACGCTCGATCAAACCTCCTCCTGCCATAAAAGCTACGGTTTGGGTCTTGGCTCCTGCACCGGTGGCTTGACCGACCACGATGGGCCCCTCCGCAGTCGCATAAAATTGACCATCACCGGCTTTCAAAGGCGTCAACAAAAGAGTACCCCCAGCTAAACTCTTGCTGTCCCCTATTGTCGAGACTTTAACATCAATTCGATCTCCGACTTGCACGAAGGCCGGAAGTTCAGCCGTCACCACTACTGCTGCTACTGCCCGCGTAAGAAGCGGGGAGCTATCAGGTGCCATACCCAATCGACTCAACATCGATCCTAGGGCCCGATTTGTGCTAAAGGAGCTTGGACTATCTCCACTCGCGTTGAGCCCAATGACCAGTCCAAAGCCAATCAAACTATTGGACCTTTGCCCTCTAATATTGACCAGATCTTTAATTCGCGTCGATTGGGCGAAGAGTTCGGCTCCCCCGTTGAGAGTCAATAGAGTGAACACTACGATGGACGAGAATTTAACGAGTCGATTCATTGGCTTTATTACCTGCTGCAGGTGTCGAAGACTTAGTTAGAGCCGCCGGGCTTTCAGCTGGTTGCTGCAAGGTTTCCAGCAACTGTTCTTGCTTTTTGATAGTTTCTTTTTGCTGATCTATGAGAGTCTGTTTGTCTTCCACTTGCTTATTCAACTCATTGAGTTTCTGCTCTGCTTCTTGGCGAAGTTTTCCAACACGTTCTCTCTCCAGTGCAATTTGACCGCGTTCTTTGCCCAAATTTATGATTCGCTCCTGAAGGCGTCCCTTAACCTTTTCCATATCTTTCCGCTTGTTCTCCAGATCAATGGCCGATTTAGATCGAGCCTCATTGAATCCAGACCATCTCATTGTGTATTCATCTTCCCAAAGGCTCGATTCGCGTTCAGTGATGCTACCGTTTTCGGCCTCTGTCCACTGCACGTCGGCAAGATCAGCGGTGCTGATATCTTTTTGGGCT
Organism: Oligoflexaceae bacterium; assembly: GCA_947474445.1. Taxonomy (GTDB): domain Bacteria; phylum Bdellovibrionota_B; class Oligoflexia; order Oligoflexales; family Oligoflexaceae; genus Oligoflexus. The sequence continues at coordinate 10,298 of CANJJY010000094.1, read as the reverse complement.
CTCAAACGATTTTGAGGAAGACGTGCTTGGGCACGAATAGAATGAGCCTCCCATTCATTCTGAGAGGCCCGTGCGGCTTCAACAATCACATCACCATTTTCAAGCTTTCTAACCACCTGCATTCTGATCGATGTAGGTATTTTTGGATCGCCAATACCTGGCTCGAGCTTGGGTAATGCCGCTATTAATTCATCCTGGAGAAGCTTGGCTTCTTTGTCTTTATCTTTAACTGCTCCGGCTAAAGCCGCTGGTGCAGCAGCATTTGGATCAGCTTTAGCCGCTGGCTTTGCCTTATCAATTCGATTGACGGCAATAGCCACTTCGATCGAGTCTCCGATATCACCCAAAGGAGGTTCGATGAAAAGTAAATTGTCAGGGTTTTTTAATGAAAAGAGTGAACCCGTATAATTTTTGGTCTCTTTAGGAACAAGCGCAAGACTCTCTCTTTTGATGTAGATTTGACTTCGAGGTTCTGATTTCTCTTCAATAGGTCGTCGATGACCGAGGGTGGGAGATTTTCCTTCCTTCTCATGCAGATATTCCCTTTGCGAGATGGGTACGACACCTGTCTGGCAGGCCGTTACACCAGAAATTAAGATTAGCATAAAATAGTGTTTCATGGCATCTGCACCTCCACCTTTGATTTTGCGATGATGGTGCCGAACAACTGACGTTTGGTCGTATCGATCTGAACGCGAATTTTCTGACCCACAACTCCAGTTTCCATAGCCTGTCCGGGACTATTCATTTTGACGCCCCCACTGAAAACCGCAGCTTCAATCTTTTCCCCCCGACGTACATCGGGCTCCTGCATCAGCTCGAAAATGCGCAAAGCTTGCCCTTCGCGAACAGATATTCGCAGGGATTTGCCGTTTAACTCCTTTTTATCGTGCACAGTATTTTCTTGATACGGCAACCACTTCTCTTCAAAGTTCTCAGCCTGAGCGAGACTCCCGCGTGCCATTGAACGCGTCGGGACGAGTGTGAGCAGTTCGGCACGTACTGACAGCTGAAGGGGCCAACTAAAAGTTTCAGGCGAATCGCCTTCGTCATTGATAGCCTTCACATTAATCGTAAGTAGCGTCCGTCTTGGGAATTGCAGAAGCTTTTTCAACTCCATGTCCCACTGAGGAAATTCAAAGTGATAGTTTTGATGCCTTAGTCGCATGAGCATCGCCGAACGCATGCTCTGAAGACTAAAGCGAAGATTGCCGGTCTGCTCAGCAAATTTCTCGTCTAGGGCTGCTCTGACTTTTTCAAGATCAACACTTGCCGCGATCGCCTTGACTCGAATCGCTTCGGGGCCATCACCGTCAAAGGTATGCTGCGGATATTCCTCACGTATATTGTCCAATATTCTAGATCGTAAAAGTTTGACGTCAAGACCTGGTTTGGGACTTGGAGAAACTTCGATGGTTGATATTTCATGACAAAGTCCAGCAGGCCCCTTGCAGTCTGCAAGGTCTTCGAGATAGACCCTATCCCTTTCAGTAGAAATTTCTTCTCTAAAAGTTAATGTACAAGCTAATCGCAACTGAGGCGCATAGAGGGTTTTCGTCGTCTTCGATGCATTTCCTCCATAGACCCAATCCACAGGCCGCCCCACACTTTGACCAAGCACGGGAACGGTTATGGTTTGCATTAAAATGGAAAGGAAAGCTCTCCGCATCAGTCTATCCCACTATTAGCGAATATTATTGGTCTGCTGGAGCATCTGATCACCCGTCTGAATTACTTTAGAATTGATTTCATAAGCTCTTTGGCCCGTAATCATATTCACCATTTCAGTTACAATATTTACGTTTGATCCCTCTAATCGACCCTGTCCAATAGCTCCGAAGCCTTGCGTTCCGGGCTGACCTAGAACAGGAGCCCCACTAGATGGAGTATCTGCATAGAGATTGCGACCAAGAGAATCGAGTCCTGTCGGGTTAATGAAATTTGCAATGACGATCTGCCCAATATCCTGCGACTCGGGCCCTACGCGTACCGTCACGGCTCCATCAACTCCAATGTTGATTTTATCTGCTGTCACATTCTCCGGGATGACAATTTCTGGGACGAGAGGCAAGCCATCGGAAGTCGTCAACCTCCCCGTGTTATCTACTTTGAAGCTTCCATCTCGCGTATAAGCAATTGTGCCATCGTCTTTTTGAACCCGAAAAAATCCCTGACCCTCTACCATTAAATCGGTTTGCTTATCCGTAATGCGAATTGAGCCTTCATTAAACATCTTTTCTACGGACGAAACCCTGGAACCAGCGCCAATCTGAATTCCCGTCGGGGAAATCGTCCCCGCCACGGAGTTTTGCCCGGGAGCTTTAAGGGTTTGATAGATCAGATCATGGAAATTGGCTCGAGATTGCTTAAACGCTGTGGTATTAACGTTAGCCAAGTTGTTTGAAATTGTATCGATGGTAATCTGCTGAGCTTCCATTCCTGTTGCTGCTGTGAAGAGTGAACGCATCATATGTTATTTCCTTTATTCAATCTTGTTTCAAGCGCGAACATCACCGATGGAATTCGAAGATTTTTCCATCATCTTGTCATAATTTGCGACCGCTTTTTGATACGCTTCATAGGATCGATGGGCTACGATCATAGATGTTAGATTCTTAATACTATTTACATTGGAAGCTTCGAGGAAGCCCTGTTGAACAGTAGTTTTGACTGGAACGAAAGCATCCTCTTCCCGCCCACCGTAGTAATAATAGTTCTTTCCAACTCGCTCTAAGTCATGATTATCTTTAAACGCCACGATTTGTATCTTGTCGAGATACTGTCCATCTTGGAAAATTTCACCCCGATTATTGATCGTAAATTCTGAGCCCCTCAGGCTTATAGAACCCTTTTCACCTTGGACTGGGTCACCTTGCTTAGTCACCAGTGTCCCATCCTGAGAAAGGGTGAGATCACCCCCGCGCAGATATCGCACTCCCTCGGGTGATTGAACTTTAAAAAATCCCTCACCTTCGAGCATTAGATCTGTAGGATTCTTTGTATTGATGGCGGACCCTTGGGAAAAGTCTCGTTCCATCGCCGCAATCCCAACGTATGACATATCGTTTCCTCTCAGAGGAAAGACACTTTCCATATCTTCTTTGTAGTTGGCTGGGGGAATGAGATCAGGATAGTTCTTGTATGGTTCTGGCTCTTGAAGACTGAATGTAACACTATCACCTTTGAAACCAACAGTATTGATGTTCGCCAAATTGTTGGCGATCGCTTCGAGGGCCCGCTCCTGAGAGATTGCTCCTGCTAGTGGGGTGTAGATATTTTTCAGCATTCCACTCTCCTCGATGCCCTAGAAATATTCCCTTACTTCTAAGCAAAAAACGGACCACCAAGGTGTTTCAACTCAGGTCAAACGATTAAGCTGTGAATGGGATGAATGAAATTCAGATAATTTCATCAATCTAAAATTGAAGCGTCAAAGGAAGGACGAGGAACCTTTTTCCCCGTGTCAGACTTTCGCCACTTAGGTCGTCAGTTAACTGACTGCATGGGTGCTGAGTTTTTGACGAAAAATTCTATCAAGGAGGACATTGGAAAGATGAGTCTGGAAAGGCAATTAAGATCCAAGCGACATTTGAGCAGCGAAAAATAAAGGCCATTTCTAAAAAGAAAGGCCCAATAGTTCATACAAATTGTAAGGTACGGGTTATAGGTTTTGCAAGAGGTTGAGCGCCACTTTTGGCAACTGATTGGCCTGTGAAAGAACTGAGGCGCCTGCCTGAAGAAGGATATTGCCTTGAGTAAATTCCGCTGTTTCAACCGCAAAGTCTGCATCTTTAATTCTTGAACGAGCTGCCGACAAGTTCTCGATGGCAACCCCAAGGTTTCTTTCAGTAGAAACTAATCTATTCTGAGCGGCACCAATAGTGGCCCGATGTGAAGCTAGCTTGTTGAGAGCTTCATCAATCGTCGCCATTGATCGCTGGGCATCTACCTTATTATCAATTCGAGTGCCCGCCTCATTCTGCGAGTTCCCCAACTCTAAAGAGAAGGCTCCTTCGGTAGCAGCATTCATCTTCGAAAAATCGAGCCGAATGATATCAACAGGATTTTGTGACTCTAACGAATCCGATGGCAAAATATAGTCTTTGCCAATCTGCATCTCGAGTGGGAACTGATTGTGCGAGACAAGTAGTCCTGGATCGACGTCCGATTGTCCAATCAAGAGTCGAGTTCCGTTAAACTCCGTCGATAGAGCAATGCGATCCACTTCATCTTTGAGAGCCATGTATTCACGATTTAAATAGTCCCGCTCTCGCATCCCTATCGTGTCCGATGCAGCTTGGACAGAAAGTTCTTTGAGTCGTGTAACAATATTACTGATTTCCTCTAAACTGCCTTCCGCGACTTGTAGCATAGAAACAGCGTCACTCGAGTTGCGCTTGGCCTGCCCGAGTGAGCGAATGTCCGCGTTCAAAGACTGTGAAATCGCAAGCCCGGCAGCATCATCAGCAGCCTTATTGATGCGGTTTCCCGAAGCTAATTTCTCCATGGCTTGCCCCACCCTAGTGTTGGATTGCGACATGTTTCGCTGAGCATTGAGCGACTGGATATTGGTGCGGATCCTGAGGCCCATACGACTCCTTCACACAGGAAAGAACGGCCGAAAAATACGACCTAACTCACTAACCCCATCGACGGCGATGCGAGGCTCATGCCCAAGATAAAGTCTCGAGACGAGAAGCCTTAGACTTACAAGCAAGAACCTTAGCTCTATAGCTCTAGCAAGGATGGCGAACTTTATATCTTAAGAATACAAAACTTTCCTCTACCTGTGAAGCAAGGAGAGAAAAATTAACAGGCTGAGGCAATTCAGGAGCGACGAGAAAAGGAGCATGGGCGTTGCCCAGTAATACGGGGGCAAGTGTCAAACAGAGCTCATCAACCAGTCCGGCCGCATAGAACCACTGATTGACGACCCCTCCACCGAACAGCAATGCCTGCTGTATCCTACTATCTTTCAATTTCGTCGTTAGAAATTTAGCGGGGTTCTGTTCGTCGGTTACAAGATTGATAACGCCGCTTCCTGGGACTATCGGAACTGCAGAAGGCGATACAATAAAACGAGGGATATGGGTTTGTCGCCAAAAATGATAGTGATCAGGCAAAGGCCGTTGGGCAAAGACAAACCAACTTGGGCAGCGGCCATCTCGTCCTTTGTGATCAAGGCATTCTCCGTTGGCTCGAATTGACGACGCTCCAACAATAATGGCATCCGCTTGTTCAATCTGTCTTCTCAAAAACTTTTGATCAGCAGCTCCAGATAGACCTAGATTCTGACGCTCTTGATCGCCCTCCTGGTCGTGAGCCCCTATGCGTCCGTCCAGACTTGATGCCATTACATTGACGATGATCATAGCGAAGGATCTCCCTCAAGAGGTCCAGGAGGCGTTCTGCGAGCTTTCTAGAAGACCGATCACAAATCCAAGCTCGATATAGAACACTTTGATGCTGATGTTATGGAATACTATGATGATAGGTGATGCGGCAAGCTCAATCCGCCTGCCAACATCCTAAAGAAGTTAAGGAAAATACAAAAAAGTGAATCATGTAGAGGATATGAAAGAGACCCTGATTACGTCCCACTGCTCACGCTGACTTCCGGCAATTCAACACAGGGGCTCGCCATGCGCGAGGCTAGAGCGCCATCGAGAAGATCTTCGACCATTTCAGGCGCCATTCCCCGAGCGGCAGCAATTTCACTGATTAGACGGCCGCGAGCTCGTTCGATCATCTCTTTCTCGCCGAATGATGGTTGCCGCAGTCTGTCCTTGCCGGAAAGATCACGCAATACCGCAGCGATATCGAGCACAGATCCTGAACGGATCTTATCGGAAAATTCTTTTTTCCGGCGATTCCAAATAGCCGAATGAGTCTTGGGATTTTCTCGCAAAATGCTGAGAATGCTATCGATATCTTCTTCGCTCACAAGATCTCTGATCATGCTGCCACTGCTCTTGGGAAAGCGCAGGGTTAATCCGGTCTCGAAGATCTTTAAGATATAAAAGTCCTGCTGCTGGCCGTCCAGAGAAAGGACTTCAATCCCTTGAATCTCTCCGACACCATGGGTCTTGTGGACTACCTTATGACCGGCTGTGAAGTTCATCACCGTCTCCTCGCGGAAGTGAGAACCCTTCGTAGGGTTCGGTCTGACCTTAAAGCGTGCTAAGACAGGACAGCAAGAGCAGATTAGGCCAAGCTAGCAGTGCAGCAGTGACGTTTTTATGACAAATCAATCAAATTTTGTCAATCTCTAAAATTGTAATCAAGGGAATGGAAAAGCGTAAAACCGAGCTTGCGCGGAGACGACTGCCTGAAGCCTTGCAAACCGTGTTGAAGACCCTCTTGCAATGTACGCTTGTTTGGGGTAGCTTGCTCGCTTACAACGTCTGGCAACCTCAAGCAAAGCCAACGCAAACTGGTAAGCTTATGCAAAGAAAATTAGTTAGTTAGGAAGGATAGACCATGGCTTTGAGCAAAGCTGAAACCTCAGAAATCGTAGAAAAATTTGGTAAGACGGGCGGAGACACGGGCACTCCCGAAGTGCAGATCGCCCTCATGACTCGCCGCCTCCAGCAGCTCAACGAGCACTTCAAGGTCCACAGCAAAGACCATCACTCGCGCCGCGGATTGATGAAGCTGGTTGGTCAACGCAAGCGACTTCTCACTTATCTTCGTAACAAAGATACTAGCGCTTACAGGACCTTAATTACAGAACTTGGTATCCGCAAATAATCTATACTTACCGCAAAGCGTCTTTATCTCTCGCCAGTATATTGATACTGTTTGCAGGTATAAAGGCGCTTTTCAATTTGGCGAACACGTCAATCTATATCTACTCGGAGTACCCTCACGATGCCTCTCATCAAGGAAGCCAAAGTCGGCGAGAAGACCATCCGTTTCGAATTTAATAAATTTGCGAAACAAGCCAACGGTTCGGTCATGGTCAGCTGCGGCGATACTCAGGTCCTAGTCACTGTTTGTGCATCGGAAAGCCCAAAAGAAGGACAGGATTTTTTCCCATTAAGCGTCGATTATATTGAAAAGTTCTACGCCGCGGGCCGTATTCCGGGCGGGTTTGTAAAGAGAGAGACGAAGCCAAGCGAAGCGGAAACCCTGGTTTCGCGCGTAATTGACCGGCCGTTGCGCCCGAGCTTTCCCGAAAACTATCTCTGTGAAACGCAAGTTATCTGTACGGTGATGTCGGCCGATCCCCTGCACCATCCTGCGCCCCTGGCGATGATTGGAGCGAGTACGGCTCTGATGATCAGCGACATTCCATTCAATGGTCCAGTCGCATCGCTGCGCATTGGGAAAAAGGACGGTCAGCTGGTTCTCGACCCTCTACTTGGCGAAGAAGGCGACCTGGATTTAACAGTAGCCGCCAACCCCAATGCCGTATTGATGGTAGAAGCCGCAGCGCAGTTCCTGAGCGAAGACGAGATGATCGAAGCGATCACTTGGGCGCATGATTTGATGAAGCCTTTGTTCGATATGCAAATCGAAGTTCAGCGCGAAATCGGCAAGACAAAGCGCGAAGTTAAGGAGAACTCTCCTGGCGACGAGCTGTATCCCGCAGTTCTTGATTTTGGCGGTCGACTTGTGCGCGAAGCTCTCACTGTCAAAGAAAAGCAAGCGCGAAGCAAAGCTCTCAAAGGACTGAAAGATCAGATTCAAAAAGAACTGAATCCCGACGGTGACAGCAGCCGTAAAGCAGCACTTAACGCGGCTTATGAAAAGCTCGTATATACGGGCATGCGGGGCATGATCCTCGACGATCGGCGCCGCATCGACGGTCGCGGGTTTTCGGATATCAGGCAGATAACCTGCGAAACGAAAATCCTTAAGCGTACTCACGGTTCTGCCCTATTTACTCGAGGAGAGACTCAAGCGCTGGCGACAGTTACTTTAGGTTCCGGCGATGACGAGCAGAGAATGGACTCCATTCTTCAGGCCAATCAGTACAAGCGATTCATGTTGCACTACAACTTCCCACCCTACTCAGTGGGCGAAGCAAAACCGTTGCGCTCTCCAGGTCGCCGCGAAGTTGGTCACGGAGCTCTCGCCGACAAAGCTCTTACTTCGATCATCCCAGACGTGAATCAATTTAATTATACGATACGTTTGGTTTCTGAAGTCCTTGAATCGAATGGCTCCTCGTCTATGGCAACTGTTTGTGCTGGTACAATGGCCTTACTCGATGCAGGCGTTCCGATCAAGCAACCCGTCGCAGGTATCGCGATGGGTCTCGTCAAAGAAGGCGACAAATACGCGATTCTCTCTGATATCCTTGGTGATGAAGATCATCTCGGTGATATGGACTTTAAAGTTACTGGCGGGGAAAACGGAATTACCGCCTTGCAAATGGACATCAAGATTGATGGACTTTCCAAGCAAGTATTGGTCGAAGCTTTGCAACAGGCCAAGGAAGGACGTCAGCACATCTTGAAAAAGATCGTGGCTGCCATCAACCAGCCGGGCGAACTCAGCGTTTATGCCCCTCGCATTTTCCAGATTAAGATTAAAGAAGATAAGATTCGCGATTTGATCGGCCCAGGCGGTAAAACGATCAAGAAATTAGTAGCTGAAGTTGGTGTTAAAATCGACATCAACGACGATGGCATTGTGAATATCGTGGCTCCTGACGGCCAAACAGCCGAAAAAGCTAAGCAAGCTATCCGGGCTATCACAGCCGACCCAGAAGTAGGCGCTATCTACCTTGGATTGATTAAGAAAGTCGTCGATTTCGGAGCTTTCGTGGAGATTCGGCCGGGACTTGAAGGTCTCCTTCATATTTCGCAGCTGGAAAATCGCAAAGTTGACAAGGTGACTGATGTGGTTCAAGAGGGCGAACAAGTGCTCGTCAAGATCATCGACGTCGATCGTCAAGGCAAAGTGAAGCTCAGCCGAAAAGATGCGCTTGGCAAACGGCCAACTGTTTAAATAAAGGGTCCTCTTCATGTTTGAGCTTCGCTATCAGGACGATTGCCAGCCCCAATACATGACCGAGCATAGTGCTGCGTGCGACTTAGTCGCACGCGAATCCTTCACCATTGAACCCGCTCAGGTCGCTTGCATTCCCACTGGAGTCTGGATATCCAAAGTGAACTGGGAGGAAGTCCCAGACGGAACGATTCCTGAGCTACAAATTAGGGCGCGCTCAGGCTTGGCTCGCAAGCATGCGATCACTCTTGCCAATGGTGTTGGAACGATCGATGCCGACTATCGAGAGGAGATTGGAGTACTCTTGATCAATTTGGGTCGTGTCCCCTTTACAATCGGTAAAGGCGATCGTATTGCCCAGATGGCGCTTAACCTTGTCTTGCGCCTTCCTCGACTCCCTGTCGGTGGAAAAAGAGTGGGTGGGTTTGGTTCAACGACTCCCAGCCCACGATCTGCCGATGATTCAGCTTCCACCGCTCAGTGACAGCTTACCGCTGATCTGCAGATTCCCTTGATTGGCAATTTCCATAGCCTGATCTACCATCAGGCGACCCTTTTTAAAATCACCTTGCTTATAGTAGAGTTGACCGAGCGCCATGACCAGCGATGCTTTATCGCCAGTCGTGGCATGCAATTGTTCTAGAGATTCTATGGCAGCTGGGATGTCTTCCGCCTCGAGACAAGCTTGAGTCAAAGACAAAAGAAAGGAAGGATGAGAAGCATCGACAGCAAGGCTTTTACTTAACCAATAGACAGCCTCATCAGCCATCCCTGATTTTCTGTAAACAAAACCAAGACCTGCCATAGCTTCACTATCGTTTGGCTTTATCGCTAACGCTTTCCTATAGAATGACAATGCTTCATCATATGAACTAGTTGAATATGCAATCCGCCCAAGACCTATGTAAGCCTCTCGCTGAACACTTTGATCAACGGTGCATTGCTCAAAGCAACCTAATGAAGTTTCAATATCTCCTCGCTTCAAAAGTATCTGCCCCTTTAATAGCTGGAGCTGAGCTTTATTCTCAGAATTGTGTTCCCAAACTTCAAGAGCTGCCTCAATTTTCGCTAAGGTTAGTTCTTCATCACCTTTCACGCACAGATGCTTCAACTCCCTTAATAGATCCGCGAAGTCTCGGTTTAAGGGCTGCACGAAATTCTGGTCGGCTTTGATAGCATTTTCAAACATATTCATGAGAATTTCTCTACATTCGGTCACATCAAAGTGATAACGGCAAAGGTCGGCAATCGAGCGGCGGCTATATTGTGGTTGGTCACGTTCAACTAAAGCCCGTCTAATGCCCAAGGCGAGAGATTCAAAGTCATCGGTAGTCACAATA
>CANJJY010000093.1 GCA_947474445.1 Oligoflexaceae bacterium | reverse complement strand
TTGAGGGGAAGGGCGCGGCAGGCGATACCACTGACGACGCAGACAAGGCAGCTGAGGGTCCATGTAAAGGCGCTCGAGCGGGCAGACCAATTTTCAGAGAACATAGATCGCTTCCAACTTGGCCGAAGATTCATCGTAAGTCCGCTTGCTCACGTCCACGGGGCTATTGGTGCCTATCACTTCGCCGGTCAAACTCAGGCGTAAATCCTCTAGAACGTAGCGGACTCCCAGCACAATACCGAGGCTGTTGTAAGCGCTTTGCCTGTGATCATGAATAAATACGGTAGCCGAGGCGATACTCGACCAGTTTTCCAGTTCATCGCCACTCAAACGCCGTCCCCAGAGCACGTTGAGGCCGCTAAAATAAACTTTTTCGCTGTTCGCAAAAATGCGTTCGAACTCACTTTGCTGCGGATCGAGGCCGATCGCCCATTCCAGTTGCCAAAGATCGGAGTCCGATCGATGCCAGAGCGAGTTCATCAAGACAAACACGGTCTGCACACCGTCCTGAATCTTGTCGGTGCCTACTTCGGCCCAAAGGCCATAGCGTGCATCGATGCCGGGCAGAGCCGTCTGCCAATTGCCGATGAGAGAGCCGTTTTCGGATTCTGAAAATCCGGCGGCGAGACTCCAGTCGTTGAATCGATCAGAGGGATCTTCTTTCCTCAGGCGCACGACGTTTTCGCGTCCGACATAGTTGAAGAGCTCCAGACGTCGGTACATCATCGTCCTATCGATCGTGGCTCGTTCGAGGCGATTTTCCTCATATTCGACGCCCACACGCTTTTGTGTGTAACCAGCCTCCCACCGCCATTTGTCTTCGAGCTTGCGATCGATGACGGCCTCGAGAACTTCCAAGGAATCGGTCCGCGTCTCGAACTCGAGTTCGACTTCACCCCGAAAGCCATTTTTACGCTTGCTCTTGGCGCTGAGTCGGCCCTCATGCCAGATCTCCCCGCGCCCCTTCGATTCAATATCGAGCATCGAGCGCACAAATCCGTCGAATTTGATTTTAGACTTGTCGTCGTCAGCGGCCGCGAGAGTGAAGGAATAACTCGCGATCAAACCGAGGCAGCATCCTCTGAAGCAAATGAATAAGAATCGGCTCATGACATCCGTTCGGAAGCAGTTGATGGAGAGCCTTTACTATAGGGGAGAAATCTTGCGTAGGATATAGAAATTGTAATCCCGCTTCCGAGCCATATCGCTGCCGACAAGCCAGCGATCCCCGATCCGCGAGAGGGCTTCGGGATTGATGATTTCGTGCGGTAGATTCATATATTCTGAGACGACGGCTTCGCGACCGGGAACGAGTTGCTTGATCAGGCCAATCTGTCGACAGGCTTGACTGAGAACCAGGAGCTGCCCGGCTTCATCGTGATCCAAATCGCTGATATCGCACTTACTATGACCAGAGAGAATCCAATAGGCCAAAGGTTGCAGATCGACCTGCATCTGATCGCCTACGGGATCGAGAAAAGTTTCCTTGGGCCCGAGGAGTGTCGAAGGCGACAGGCCTATCGCTCTGTCGCCGCGTGGACCAAACTCCACCAGGGCCATCGGATACTGCTCTTTGCCGATGAGGATATGGCCTTTCTTGAGCAGCAGCAGGCCTTCGCCCAAGGCGTTCTTGGAAAATTTCTTGGATCCCCGCGCAATTAATTTTGGAAAAGTATCGGCAAAGTTGAAATGAAAGACCCGTTCGACGCGATTCATATCGCGACTGAGCACCACGACGCTTTGCGTGTGTTCTTGCAAGAGAAAGACGCGCCCGCGGCCATCGACGCTGAGCGCTTCCCAATTAGAACTCATCTTCTTGATGAGTTTGGAACACTCCTCAAAATCTTCGGTGCGGCAGAGTGAGAACTGGTTCGTCAGGAGAGCTTTAAAAGATAGCTGCTCTCGCTTTTCGCCATCTAAAGTGAAGATGTCGAGCTCGGCTTTTCGGTCGCCGACGACGATCAATTCTGGCCCTTGTTTTCCCATTCGCCAGGCTGCGCCGGAAATTTCCTTGAGGGGCAGCGCCATCTTTTTTTCGATCGTAAAAGAGGGCTGAGAACCAGGACCGCCGCTATCTTCTCTGAGGAAGAAGGCGATGCCAAGGCCGATAAAGAGCAGCGCCACGATCTGAATCATGAGGAGTCGTCGGTATTTTTTGCGGTCCCAATGTACCATTCCAGATCGCCTTGCTTGGACTCAAACGCCCAAGCGTTCGTTCGGGTAGAATATGTTGAAGCTAGCTTGAGGGTCGAGCGCATTGAGCGATTCAGACATGCGCTCATGCTTTTCTTTGCTGATCTTAGTCGCGTTGAAGACAAACGAACTGATGCCATCGTAGCTGCGCGAACTGACGAATTCGGCCGTAACGCCGGCAGAATCAAAGGCCTGCCGCAGATCGGCGACCGAGGTCGTCTTTTTGGAGTTGAACGTCACGACGGCAAATCGGTTTTGACCGCGATGAGAGAAGCCCCAAAGATTCCGAACCAGAGTGAAGCCAAAGAGGAGAGTCATCAACACGGCGGCGATGAGAAAATTCATCGTGGCGCAGGAGATCGCGACCGAAATAGCGATGACGATGAAAGTAATATCTTCCGAGCGCTTCACCGGCGTCCGAAAGCGGACAAACGAGAGAGAGCCGAGCAGACCCAAGGAGAGGATCACCGAGGATTGGATGATCCAGAAGGTGGCGGTCAGAGCCGGCGTGAGCAGGACGAGACTCCGAGCCAAACTGCCGTCTTGGGGTTCGTTATCGCGGAAATAGAAGGTGTAGAGCAGATAGAGGAGTACGCCAAAGATCATGGCGACGATGATACAAAGAACGAAGTTCTCGATATTACCTATCGTTTCCGAACTCGACTCTAAGGCTTCGCTGAGACTATCTAGCAGGACCTGCATAAGCGACAACTCCCATGTTCCATCAGCTGACGGCGATATCGCCCGTCGACAAAAGATTGATGCCCATAAAAAATTTTGAATAGGAAACCTGCGGCAAATCAGTCAGACCGAGCAGAGGCAAATAGGGGCGGCTATCGACCGTTTTGATCTCCAGAACGTGATGCGGCAGGACTCCGTAGTTGCATTTGACGTCCAAACCGTTGGAAAAGCCCATAATCTCGACGTGGGTGTCGAGAGTCAAGCGGTAGTCGTAAAGACGAAAGCGGCGGCGTCGATAGCGCACCCGAACGACGGGGACGAGTAGACCATAGTGTTGGGACATAGCCTGAATCAAGGCAAAGGTCTCGGCCTGAGGCTGCGCGGGCTGGAGCTCGTGGAAATAGGGAGCAAACTGATCTTTCAACTCAACGGGAAGGATGGAGTCCTTGAGTTTTCTGACGACGCTCAGGTCTTTATCTTTTAAATGGATTTGACCAAATCGATTATCGCCGTAGCCACGGATCCGAAACTTGCGCTTGCGCGTATCGCCATTGAGACTCTGTCTATAGAAGCGCTGATCGAAGGTATCGTAGTAGATGGAATCGACGATACCGCTCGGATAGGGATCACTGTGACCCAACAAGGCCTCGAGCACTTCGCTGACGTAACCCAGCTGCTCGTTGGTGACGAGAAATTTATATTCGTTATACCCAAATGTTACGACATCCATGGCCAACTCCAGAGGCGGCAAGGCTCGGCCTGTCTAAGCAATAGATATGCCGGAGTGTAATAATTCGAAGCCGGAGGCCGAGATTGGGCCTTTCGCTCCGTCTTTACCAGTTAAATTCATTTAAAAGCGAGGATGGGTTGAAAAATCGCCGGTTCGCCACGGGGCTGGAAACGGAGAACTGTCTTTTTTTTAGACAGTACCCCTCGAGTTTGGCCGTTTGAAAGGGATTTCATTTTTGGGGGCAGAGCTCTTGCGGGGGCGCGTTGTTAGGCGACCGTTACTTTGTTCCTACCCTCTCGCTTCGAGGTATAGAGCGCATCGTCAGCCTTTTCGATGAGAATCTCTTTGTTCTTCACATCATCGCCGAGGTAGGAGACGCCGAGAGAAATCGTCACGCGAAGGATGGTTTCCTCCTGCGGGATTTCAAGACTTTCCACGGCTTTTCTGATCCGTTCAGCGACCATGGTCGCCATGTCGGGGGCCGTTTCGGGGAGAATAACCGCCATCTCTTCACCGCCGTAGCGAGCGACGACGTCGGACTTCCGGCAAGTGTCACGGATCGCCCCGGCTACCTTTTTGAGCACAAGGTCGCCGATCTGATGGCCCCATTGATCATTGAAGTTCTTGAAGTGATCGATATCGATCATGATCAGCGAGAGGTTGCGCAGCTGACGTTGCGACTGGAGCATTTCCTGCGCCAGCATATTTTGGAAATAGTCGTGATTATAGAGTCCCGTCAGTCCGTCGGTGGCAGCTTTCACTGACAGTTCGAGGCGACCCGCGGCGGCGAGGCAGATGATCTCGAGGGTCTCGATGCGTTCGGGCGTAAAGGTGCTGTTGGCTCGATTATTTTCTAGATAGAGCAGTCCGACGATCTCGGCCTCGAGACCGATGCCGACCGTGATGGGGATACAGAGGATCGATTTGATCTTGCCCTTTTGCACGTAGGTCTCGCGGTGGAGGCCAGGCAAGATCTCCTGCGGAAGGGATGCATTGTCGATCACGATACCCTTGCGACTGCGGCGCACGTAGTTGATGACCATTTTCGACAGCGAATGACAATGTTCGACGGCGATCGATTGCAGGATTTTGGGCTGCTCCTGATCGACGGAACTTTCCGCTTCGATAAAGAATTCGCCGTCTTTCCGCAGCAAAAGAGCGCCTTTTTGAGCTCCAGCGAACTCGATGGCGCTCGAGATGATCTTTTCGAGCATGCGACTGTGCACATTTTCTTCGGCTATCGCCAAGAGCGCTCTTTTAAGGGTCGTGATATCGATCGTCGACGAGGACATGGTCGCCATCGATCCCGTCAAGGCGCGTTCGCCGGTATGGGCGCTCAGCATCTGAGGATAGCGCTCTTCGAGGAGGCGAGCCTTGGCCTGAGCGCCCCAACGTTCGTAGTTGTAGCGCGCTCGCTTCATGTAGGCATAGGCCGCTGTGTGGCGACCCAGTTGGTGATGAAATTTGGCCGCGAGCTCGTTGGCAAGAGCTTCGTCCTGCAGAAATTGATGGCTCTTGGCCAGGGCGATCGCCTCATCATAGGCGAGCTGGGCGGCATAGGATTTGCCCTGTAAAGACAGCCATTCAGCGTTGAGTAGAGTAGCTTTGTGCTGATAGTTCATCGGCGCCATCTTCGCCCATTTGTGCATGCGCGCCATGATTTTCTTAATCATGCGGCGGTCAGCTTTCTGCTCTAGAGCACTGGCCTGAGGATAGTGTTGGATGAGAGCTAAGGCATAGAAGAAATAGAAGACTACTCCCGACAAGGTTCCCATGACGACTTTGAAGTGAGGTTCCGCCTTGCGCGCAAAGCGCAGGGCCTCATCGAAGTGATCAAAGGTATAGGCCAACACGGTTTTAAAGAAATAGGTGTTGAACAGCATGCCGAGGTCTTGATTGGTTTCGTGCTGCGGAAGGAACTTATCTTCGTCGTAAAAGTCACCTTTGAGCAGATAGGGCTGGTCTTTCAGTACCAGAAACTGACTCAGCAACTGATTGAGCAGACGCAGCTGCTCGGCATCGTTTCGATGGCCTAGCTGATCGACGATTTGAATAAACTTTTGAGTCTCGTCGACCAGAGGCCGCAGCTCGTTACCGACGAAGAAACTGCGGTTGCAATAGCCGAGAGTCGCGTGGGCTGCAAATTCAAAGTCCCCGGCATCCAGACCAGCCTGATGCGCGTAGAGCAAGGGCTTGAGGGTGGCCCTGATATGATCTTTCCAGGGTCTGATGAACATATTGAAGCAAACCAATGTCGCCGCTTCAATGTCGCGGGCATTGAGCTTTTCATAGAGTCGAATGCCGAGTTCGCCGAAGCGATAGCCGGTCTTCACGTCGCCGAGCATGGCGGCCATGATCATCCCGTAGGTACTGTAGGCTAAGGCTGAAGTCGAGCTATTGCCATAGCGCAGCGAATTCCGCACGAGCTGGCAGGTGATGAGCGGAATTTGCCGCGGGAAAAAGAAGAAGAGGGCCTGCGCCATCGCATAGAGAAAATGCATCCGAGCCAGGTGCAAAGGATCTTTCATTTCCGGGAGCGCGAGCATGCTCTCGATCGAGCGATTGCGCACCTTAAAATGCGTGTAGAGGAGAGAAGCACCGATGCGCAGCCAGCCCGGATTTTCGGGCAGGTCGACGCCGAGCTGCGAGAGGATGTTCTTACCGAGAGCGATCGCTTCCTGCATGTCGTTGCGCGCAACCGCTGCGTGGACCTTGGTTTCGTAGGCCGGGATTTTTTCAATCAGCGTCCTGCCGCGGGCTATCACTACATCGACATAGGTTTCCATCAGTTCATAGGATCGGCTGAGAAAGGAAACCTCTCCCGCCTCTCGGTAGATGGCCAGGAGGGTCGGATAATGCGCTTCCCAATCGGTGGGTTTCTCAAGGAGCATCGCGGCCTGAAGATAATCGAGCGCCGTCTGATAGGCGGCCGAGATCTTGGCTTTGCGCGCTGCACTGAGGTTGAGCTCCATCAGATCATGGCGCTCGCTGTCTTGGGCGATGAGATCGATGCTGCTATTGAGATGATTGACGATAGAGAAGATATAATCTTCGCGCCGCGCGTCGCTATGCAGCTCGAGTAGATTGCGACCGACGCGGTGCCGAACGATTTTCCTCGCATCCTTATCGATCAAGTCATAGGCGGCCTGCTGGATGCGGTCGTGAGTAAATTTATATTCAATCCGAATATCATGATTTTCGATCGGGATCTCAAGCTCGACCAGTCGATAGCCATCGCCCACGGGGACGACCAGCCCTTGGGACATCGCCTCGCGCAGGAGATTGGCCGTTTCCGAGAGAGGCAGATCGGCGACCTTTGCCAGAGTGCTGAGATCGAAGACGAGGCCTATGCACGAGGCGAGCTGCATCAGCCGGCGGCCCTGCTCGCTGAGTTTTTGAATGCGCGAACTCATGAGTTCGACGACGTTATCGGTCATGTTCTCAGCACGGATACGGCCGAGATCCCACTCCCAGGTACCTTTTTCAGGGTTAAACGAGAGCATATGGTCGGTGTAGAGGGCCCGCAGAAATTCTTCGGTGAAGAAGGGATTGCCACCGGTTTTTTCGATAACGAGTTCGGCCAAGGGATTAACGCGTTCTGTCGTCGTGTAGAGTGCGTCAGCGATCATCTGGCAGACTTCCGCAGCGCCCAGCGATTGCAGATGGATCTCATGCAAGACGCAGTCATGGGCTTTGAGCTCATCGAGCGTCAACATCAAGGGATGATGATTGGTCACTTCATTGTCGCGGTAGCTGCCGATCAAATAGAAATGCTTCAGCATGCGATCGGTCAGGAGAACATGTATGAGTTTGAGCGACGCAGCATCGATCCACTGAAGATCGTCGAGATGAAGGACCAAAGGATGCTCGAGTTCACAAAACACTCGCATGAAGTTGCTGAAAACCATTTTGAATCGATTATCCGTCTCCAAGGGACCGAGCGTTTGATAGCGCGGCTGGGGACCGATGATCAACTCGATTTCTGGAATGACATCGATGATGATCTGCCCGTTGGGACCGAGAGCTAAGGACAGCTTTTTCCGCCAGGCGTCGAGGGCCATTTCAGACTCGCCGAGCAGCTGACGGACCATATCCCGAAAGGCGTCGACGAAAGCGCTGTAAGGCGTGCTGCGCCGGAAAGCATCAAATTTGCCGGCGATGTAATAGCCGGTATGCTGCGAGACGGGGCGATGCAGCTCGCGGATCAGCGATGTTTTACCCACTCCCGAATAGCCGGAGACCAGGCAGAGAGCGCTGTGGCCTTCGCAGACATATTCGAAGCCTTTCATCAAAGTTACGAGTTCGTTTTGTCGTCCGTAAAGGATTTCTGGTATGTGAAATCGATCGGGTATGTCCTGCAGTCCGAGCGGAAACTTTTCAGCTGGCTTTTGTTCGCGCAGGTTTTTGAAGATTTTCTGCAGATCGACCATGACGCCCCAAGCGCTTTGGTAGCGGTCTTCCACATTCTTGCTGAGCAGTTTGAGAATCAAATCGGCGAGAATTTCTGGGATCTGATGATTGATCAAGCTGGGTGCAATTGGCTTTTTGGCAATGTGAAAGTGGATGAGACGCAGCGGATCGTCCGACTCAAAGGGGAGTCGCCCCGTCATCATCTGATAAAAGGTCACGCCCAGCGAATAGAAATCGGTGCGATAGTCGACGAAGCGGTTCATGCGTCCCGTCTGTTCGGGAGACATGTAGGGAAGACTCCCTTCGGTCACACCCGTGCTGTTCAGCTGGGCCTGTTCGCGCAGAAGACGCGTAGAAATACCGAAATCTATGATCTTTACTTCGCCCGTATCGCGATTGTAGAGTATGTTACTGGGGTTGATGTCTTTATGAATGATGTTCTTGGAATGGATTTCTACCAATGCCTTGGCAAGCTTAGCAGCGATATCGATGCTTTCGAGAATCGATAGCTGGCTTTGCGAGATCAAGGTGTCGAGGGATGAACCGCCGGTATCCTCGAAGACGATCATCGGGGCGTTTTGATGCTTTTCATAGGATAGGACGGCAGGAGCGCAGGCGAGTTCCGCTTCCGATATGATCCGATACTGGTTTTTATAACGAGCGATTTCCTGCCGTTCCATAAAATCTTCTTGCAGGATTTTCAAGACGACAGGTTTGAGATCGCTTTCGCGAAGAGCTTTGAAGACGCGGCTGCGTGGACTTTCAAAGACCTTGGTCAAGCGGGTATAACCCGGCACTTGCGTCAGGTCCGTCAGTTGGCTGGCACCTAAATTTTGTTTCACCGCAGCCGTCATGAAAAAATCTTCCCCCGCTGTCGACTCTTAGCTACTCGCCGCTGTTCGACCGTTTTGCGTTATAGCTTAAGCCTTTTTTCTCCGGCGCCCAGCCATTGATCCATTGTGGAATTTGGTCATTCCCACATATTTGCCTCTTTTGTCGGTTTATTCATCGTGTCCCCTCGTCTCAGGGGGAAGACTTTAAAGAGTTCCTCGCTTGTCGCTCTGCTGAGCCTTTGTTAGGGTATGAGCTGCCTTTCCGTCCTGCGGGACGACTGGCTGACTCATTTGCTGAAAATTTCCAGGTGGCAGGGCTCTCCAAGGCCTTGGTGATCGAAGAAGGAAGGGGCAAGAAAGCATGGCTGATGCATGGACCGAGTGGGGGAATCGTCCCTTGGCGCGGGAACTCTTCAAAAAAGTCGGATTGCGTCCACCTCCTCCGCTTTTGCGCGCCTTTCGCCCCTGGTCGGATGAACTCCTGGCCGGTAAACGGCTTCTCATCAACCGGCACAGCAGCCTTACTGAGTCTCTGAAGGCTCACCTCCTCAGTCACCGGGCGCAGATCGATTTCGCGACCGATCGCGAGGCCGAGGGGGCGACGCGCGCTGCGCCGGTAGCTGCCTACCAAGGCACTTTTTTTGATGGAACTCATCTGCAGACCATCGAAGCCCTGCAGGAGCTCTTTACTTTTTTTCAGGGACAGATCAGGCGCATGGGATACAACCATCGCGTCCTCGTCATGCTGCAAGATGCACCGCGCGAGGCAGCTCCTGAAGCCCGCGCCGCCGCTCGTGCCGCGGAAGGTTTTGTGCGCAGCTTAGCCAAAGAACTGGGGCCGAAGGGCGTTCAGGTCAACACTATTCGCCTCGGCTTGCATTCACCCGCAATCGAGACGGTGCAGGCCTGGGCCGTGTTTCTTCTCTCCGATCATTGCTCGTTTGTCACAGGGCAGTTTTTTGAGCTGGAAGGCAGCCATTGGAAGTCGGATCAGGGGCCAGGACTTCCTGAATTAGCGGGATCGCTGGCCGGCAAGCGAGCGCTGGTCACTGGTGCCGCCCAGGGGATAGGCTATGCCATCAGTCGGCGTCTTGCCGAAGAAGGTGCTCACGTTCTCTGTCTCGATCGGCCTGAAAATCAAGTCGCGCTGAATGACCTCGCGCGCAGTATCAGCGGTGAAAGCCTGGTTCTCGATCTCAAGAACGGGGAGATGGAACTGGCCGATCGCTTGCAGGCGAGTCATGCCCACATCGATATCGTCATTCACAATGCTGGCATTACCCGAGATCGCAGTCTTTTCGCGATGAAAGTCGAGCAATGGGATGCTGTCCTCGGCGTGAATCTCGAAGCTCCGGTCCGGACGACGATGGAACTCCTGCGGCGCGGATTGATAGCACCGGGAGGCCGCGTGATTGCGATGTCATCGATCGTCGGTTTGGCTGGAAATTACGGGCAAAGTAACTACAGTGCGGCAAAAGCTGGGTTGATCGGATTGATCGAGGCCTTGGCGCAGCAGCTCGCCTCGCAGGGAGTCACGGCCAACGCCGTCGCGCCTGGATTTATCGAGACCCCGATGACAGCTTCGCTGCCTTTCATGGCCAAGCAGATGGGGCGTCGCCTGTCGAGCCTTTCGCAAGGAGGTTTACCCGATGACGTTGCGGAGATGGTTTGCTTTTTAGCCAGTCCTTGCTCGCAGGGGCTCAGTGGACGCGTGGTGAGGGTCTGTGGGGGTAATTTCCTCGGCGCTTGATGTCTTTAAGCTCTTCTAACATCGATCAAGAGAGGACTGCCTCCGTGCGAGCATTCGTTCTGAAGTTCTTGGCGCCTCTCTTCGTCCTAGGTCTTGTTCTCGGATTTTTTGCTTTCAAAATACCGACCTTAGCGCCTCGTTTTTCCGATGGCCACGTCTACTCCTATATGGGGTCCTTGATCGCTCAAGGATGGGTGCCTTACCGGGATTTTTACTATTCTTCGCCCCCCCTGCTGCCTTATCTGACGGCGGCCTTGAATCTTATCTGGGGCCCAAGTTGGCGAGTTGATCTCTGGGTACCTTTGCTCTGTGCGGGGCTCGATGCATTGATCCTGCTTCTGTTTGCGCGGCGCGCTCCAGGAGGCTTTTCAGGAGCGATGGCGGTGGCGCTCCTTCTCAGTTCGTTTTGTCTGTTTGCCACCAGCGATTTTGCCACGGATGTCCATCCGATTACGGTTTGCATTCTCCTCGCTCTGCTGCTTTCGAGCCGTGGACTTTTTTTTATGGCCGGCCTGGTCTTGGGTTTGGCTGGACTTACCAAGATCTATGCGCTCGTCGGGGCTTTTGGTCTGCTCGCCGGTCTCGCTGGTCTCAGGCGATGGCAGGCAGTTCTGAGGGTGGGATACGGTCTTGCGGCGACTTTTGGCCTGGTTTTTTTAGGTTTTTACCTGTGGTTGGGGCAGCCTTTTTTGGATCAAGTGATCGTGAACAATCTCGGACGGGGAGAGGGGATCGACAAAGGAGCGATCTTTACTTTTTTCCTCAAGCACGACCCACTGATGGTTCTCATGTTCGCGTTGGTGCCTTTCGCCTTTTTTCATCCCCGCTGCAAGGCTCTGCCTTTCGATGTGCGCTTTCTGAGCGTCTGTATGCTCGCGGCGCTCACTGTGTTCTATGGTTTTTATCCCGATACGTATTACCTCTATTTCCTGCCAGGTTGTGCGCTTCTCGCCTTTTGGGGCGGGATCATCGGTGGTGGTTTAAACAGTCGCGTTGGTCAAATCCTGGCCTGGATTTTGTTGGGGGCTTCGCTCTTTTACACAGCGTCGCGTTACCGAAGCGAGCAACGCGATGCGGCTGTGATCGTCGATTTACCTCGCATCGTCGATCGCGTCACGACCATCACAGAGGCGACCGATCCGATCTATGGCGACTCGGAGTTTACGCCTCTCGTGGCGCTTCTTTCGGCGCGGTCTATTGCTGATCGCTTGGTTGATACCAACTCAAAATTCTTCAAGCAGGGGATCTTTGATTTTGACGAACGCTTGACTGCCGTTCGTAAGGCGGGAACGCGGATCATTTTGACGAAAGCTATCGTCGATGAAGCCGGCATGATTCTACAGGGCCCCGAGAGTGTTCTTCCCCGGGAATTTTTTAAGCAGCGTTGTATGGTTGATAGCTCATGGCCGATAACGCATGATTATAGCGCAAATGCGATTCTTATCTGGCGCTGTGACCCCTCTTTTTAAAGGGATTCCAGGTGAATCATCCGCTCGATCTGCGCATCTCCTCTAGCTTCCAAAACCTTGCTCCTTATGAAATCTTCTCCCATCATTTTTCCCGCGTAAAAACTGTTATGCGTACGGCACAGCAATCGCACATTATAAAGGCTATGCTCACCCCCAAAAGCCAGCGGCAGGCGATGATCGAATTCTAAGAACCGTTTCGCCAGGCAGCGGTGTCCCTCCGGCGAAACGT
>CANJJY010000092.1 GCA_947474445.1 Oligoflexaceae bacterium | reverse complement strand
ATGTTAGTGATTTAAATTCAAATCTCAGGCTGTCGCAGATCTGATGAGCCGAGAATTTCAGCGACTTACACATTTATGAGCAAGAGGGCTAGGACTGCCCAACTCCCATCCGACTTCTGCCTAAGGCCTTGTCGCGTCTTCCTCGACTCAGGCCCCAGCCTGTTTTCACCCTCATCAAACCCCTATATTACTTACTTTTTTTTCCATCCCCACTGCGCCTTTCTACGGCACGACTCGTGAAGTATCTCCTTTGAAATCACCGCCTTTAACGACTATTTGAGAGAAGGTCCCTGCATGCATAGTCCGTGGCTTATCCTCACGATCAGCATGGCCCTCGCGACTTTGGAATCGTCGTGCCGACCGCGCGAGCAAGGGACGATCAGCCCTGCTTCGCAGAGTCGCTCGACAGAACAAGGCACTCTGCCCTTCGGCTCTGAAGGCGAGCCCGAGCTCAATCCCGCGGAGGCGATGGCCGGCGAAGAAAAAGCTGATGACCCCTCGACGTCGACCGACCTTCGCTTTTTCACTAATCCTGTCCTGAACGTTGGGGCAGACCCCTGGGTCGTTATCCATAATGGCCGTTACTATCGCTCCTACTCCAACGGCAACGATTCGATCTGGGTGTCCTCCTTCGACCGCCTCGAAGGGATGCGCTTTGAAACCGCAACGAAAGTCTGGCAAGCTCCAGCCGGCACCGCTTATTCGAAAGATACCTGGGCGCCTGAGATGCACCTGATCAACGGGCATTGGTACATGTACTTTGCTGCCTCCGACGGCACCAATGAAAGCCACCAGGTCTACGTGCTTGAGAGCGCGAGCGACGATCCCAAAAGCACCTATACCTTGAAAGGTAAAATCGCGGCGCCGAGCAACCGCTGGGCCATCGACGCCACCGTTCTCACCATGCCGGGCGGCAGTCTCTATCTCGTTTGGTCGGGCTGGGACGGCGCGAACAACATTCAGCAAAATCTCTACATCGCGCCGATGACTAACCCTTGGACCGTGGCCGGCAGTCCGGGAGATTCCCAGCGCTACGAAGCGGAATCGATGAGCATCACCGATGCCAAGGCGCGCACGAGCTCCACAGCTTCGGGTGGACAAGCCGTCGGCTTGATCGATCTCGTGACGAGTAACGTCAACTTCCAAATCAACGTAGCTCAAAGTGGGCTCTATCAGATCGATATACGCTACAGCAATGGAACGACTGGTCCGAGCACTCATTTCCTCTCGGTCGATGGCCAACCGGCGACGACGGTCACCTACCCCAGCACCGTGAGTTGGGAGAACTGGCAGAGCGTCTCTCTGCGGATGAATCTCGCGGCCGGCGCTCATCAGGTGCGTCTGACCAAGGGCTCGTCGTTTGCCGAACTCGATGCCCTCGAACTTAAAATCAGTGGCAAGGATCGGCTGGTCGTCAGTGTTCCCGAATTCGATTGGGAGCGGCAGGGTGGGCCCCCTTACGTCAATGAAGGTCCTCAGATCCTCAAGCGCAATAACAAGATATATCTGGTCTACTCGGCGAGTGGAACCTGGACGGATGACTACGCGCTCGGTTTAATTACGCTGGAAGGCACAGATCCTCTCGATCCACGCGCTTGGCAGAAAGCAGGCAAGGTCTTCTCGAAAACCGACAAGGTCTTTGGACCAGGCCATTGCTCCTTCACGCGTTCCCTCGATGGCTCCGAGGATTGGTTGGTCTATCACGCGGCCCGGAGTCAAGGCGCAGGGATGGATCGCAATCTTCGCATTCAAAAATTCACCTGGGACGCCTCTGATCGTCCGGTCTTTGCCGCTCCTTTGCCGCCTGGTACTCCTTTTCCTGTGCCGCGGTAGGAGAGATTGTCTCTTCTTTACTACAAGAGTAAGAATCTTCAATAAAATCATGGCAGCAGAATTGCATATCTTGAACTCTAAGATGGGCATTCTGTACCAGGAGAACAAATGAAGACTCTATTTGTGCTGAATTTTCTGCAAAAAGCCTCGTGTGCAATGTTCGTGACTGTCGGTTTCATGGCCTGCTATGACCAAAATACGGTCTCATCATCCAAAGCCGATGCCGCATCCTCGACTATCACTCACTATAATCCAAGTGAATCCAAACCCATTTGCCCGCCTCCTGAAGATTCGGGGCTTAGCTACGACGATGCCATCGCGGTGACCGAAGGTTCCGAATGGTTTCCAGGCGAATGCAAGAACGGCGACTGCATTGCGGGTGGATTCTTAGAGAAAGGTTGCGGCACCGTGGTCGAGTTGGAGGCTCCAGACGGCACCACGACCCAAGCCTATATTGGTAACGTTTGCCCCGCTGCTTATAATCCCGTCTGCCCCAAAGGCGGCACGCACTTCGATCTTCCCGAGTCAGTCTTCAACGATCTCGGCTTCGAGGGCAGTGATAATATTGGAGGCAACAATGGTGGCCCTGATACGCGCGTCAAAATTCGACGTCTCTAAGAGAGTTTCCTAGATTTGATCAAACACGAGACCAGCCGAGCATCTACGCCGAAGCCTGCGAAGATGCTAGCTTTGTCAACAATGGTGGCGATGACCCCTGCAATCCTAATATCGTCGAAGGAAGCATTGGTCAGAACAGCAAGGGCGCTGAGTGCCTCTACGTTTCCCAGAGTAAGATAGATGCGGCAAAGACCGCCTATCAACAGCACGGTACCCAAGCTCAGCCGCCTTATGCAAACAATAGCTAGTGCGCAACTAGCCTAGAGCCATCCGCCCGTGTCACCACCCGCCCAGCAGTCGGAAGAGGCATCACAGCTGCTGAGATAGACGCGGCATTTGTCGCCAAATTCTTTCATGGCACTGATATCGGCGGCCTCGTAGCCTTCAGGTCGACAAATGTTTTGTTCGTCGTAGCCACCCTTGACCCTGACCTGCCCCTTCACATAGATCCCCTCACCTACTGCAAACGTTGAATCGGCGGCTTCGCGCGAATAGCAGGCTACATAACAGCCATTGGACCCTAGGTACGATCGATTTACGGTTTTTAGAGTTTTCTCTACGGCACCTTCGCTATAAACACTACTGACTCCACCGTCGGTTTCGTAGACTTTAAAGTTGTGTGGCAGCGCTCCCGCCTCTTTACTACCAGCCAAGACCGAAAGATAGCCAAAGACACGAGCGCCAGAAGCGGCTAGTCGTTCCGCGCGAAGACTGACTCGCGTTGCTGCAAGATATTGGTACAGGAGAGCATCAGAACTCCCGCTCACCACCACTACGTATTGGTAGCGGCTTGTATTGTAAGTGGTCGGATAGACTACAACGATGTTGGAAGAATTTACCTTCTGAAATTCCCAGACATAAGTTGCGGCCGTCAGGCCCATTTCAGTCTTTGCGCCACCGCCGGCTCGACAGCCGAGCTGGACTTTCTTCTCGCCGTTGGGTCCATCTGGCAAAGCAACTGGTTCACATTTGATTCCAAAATCAGTGCCATCTTTAAGAAAATCGTCGTTTGCCGTCGGCGCGGGGTCGCCCTTATCGTCACCTGAAGCCACGCTATCCGTGGTATTGGTGGCCCCACTTTTCCGGGCGGGCTCAACCACGACCCCGGGGGATGGTTTACAGGCCACACTGAAAAGTAGACCCAAACATAGTACTAAAGAAATTTTCATAAAAATTTGCCTCCACCCGTGAACGGGTGTTATCGGCATTTGGACGGCATTCCTTTGGCAAATTTGCAGTGGATCTGTTTTTTGCTTCAATATCCGAGGCTTGGCAACCGCCTGAGAGAGGCTATTTCACACTCTGACGAGCGGTAAGTTTTGGAAGGTCAGAAACTTGGTTTAGTCAAGGAAGCCCGAGTTTGACCGCTCCATCGAAAATCGAAATTTTCGTCACCAAATCTTTCGAGAGACTGCAAAAACCTCTCTGCCTCACTTCAAATTATGCGAAACTTTAAGAAGCCGAAAGGCGTCTTCAACGTGGAGTCTCTATGTCTGAAGCACAAATTCCGTCCGAAACTCACCGTCCTAATCTCTATCGCACCATCCGTGAGATGTTTGCGTCTATGGGCCCTCGTCCCTTAGGACCACGCCTCGAACGAATCAAGGCGAGTCAGCAATATAGCGGAGCAAAGTCTAAGTTTATCAACGTCGTTCCAGACTCGACCAAATTGGAAGTGACCTTCAGTGGCTTCATCAAGCAGCTCCTCTTCGGCGAACGGACAGATTTTTTCCCCGCTCACCCCCTTCCCACGGTCCGCCCCGACTTTGCAGATTTTCTTGTTTCATCAGAGCATCTCAAATTCATTTGGTTGGGGCATTCGACCTTTCTCTTGCACCTGAACCACAAAACTCTTTTGATTGACCCCGTCTTCAACAATGCGGGTCCCCTCCCCTTCATCGGACGGCGCTTTCAAGCGCCTGTCATCGAGCCTTCTGCGCTGCCCCCTATCGACATCATCTTGATATCCCACGACCACTACGATCATCTGGATATGAAGACGATTCAGTTCTTCCAAGATAAAAAATCCATTTTCTTAACGACTCTCGGTATAGGTGCCTATCTCGAGCAATGGGGTATTGCCTCGGGTCGCATCACCGAGTTGGATTGGTGGGACCGCAAAAACGTGGACGGCATTACCTTCACCTGCACGCCGGTCCACTTTTCGGTTCCCAAGCAACGCGATGCTTGGTGGCAAGGCAAAGCCTGAAAAAAGTTCGGCCATCAAAGCTCCCCAGTCTATTCGTGCTCGGTACTTGGTTCTTTCTTATCTCCCTGATGAGCCGCCACCTTGTCATGCCCATGTTAAAGCAGTGAGTGAATGCTAGATGGAATAGCCGTCATCGATGTTTATTCCGTCTTCAAAGCCAAGGCCAAGGAGAAAGGTGGTGATCTCTGCGCCAGGGGTGTGATGAATAAGAACCCCCTACCTTTGGTCCCAGCCGCAATACGCTGCGATGTTCACCCCTCGGAAACAGGAGCTCGCTTGATGGCACAGGCCGTCATGGGAAGCCTGGTAAAAGGCGCGACCTCGCCGTAAATTTGCAGTCCATCTCCCTAAAGGTTAAATTTAATATGGAATAAGCCTTTACCCGGAGACGTTAGGTGCACGCCCAAAAGAAAATATTAATCCGAGTTATTCAGATAGCTTTTCTTACTTTTGCGGTGCTGCCCTTGGCTTCATGCAACCGCAACCTCTTTGACAAAATTAAGGGTAAAGGTAGCTCTTCTGAGGATCAAAAGAATGCCGGTACCAGCGATCCCACGATCCAGGACAATGATCGCCCATCGGAAGAATTGCCCAGCGTTCCGGGCTATTACTTTATCTGTTTAGACAAAGCTCCCGAAGAAGCGAACAAGGTTCAGATTGCTTGCAAGTCCTATAGCTCGGAAAGAAAAGAAGTGGTGGCCGTGGGCCTCTGGACTGGCGTCATTGAAAAGCCGCAGCCCAATGAGGAACTCAAGACCCTCGATAGCAAGACAGGCACTTTTCAGCTGACCTATCCTGACCCGACTCAATTGGCTCGCGTGCTCGATCGAGTCCAGATCTCCTTTGTGGGCACCGTCAACGAACAAAAGGTAGAGGCTTCGAATTATGTCGGCCGAGCGCCGGAAGGCTTTGCCTGTGCTACGGGATATGTGCTTGTTCCAGGTGATGTGGACTATGCTCATGCAGACTTTTGTGTCATGAAATACGAAGCTAAAAAGGATTGGGCGGGTAGCAATCGGGCCCTATCCACCCCTGAAGAAGCTCCGTGGGTGAGCTTGTCGCAAGTTGATGCTCGATTGCGATGTGAGGCCGAAGGCATGGGATATCATCTGATCAAAAATGAGGAGTGGATGAGCATCGGCGTAAATGTCGCCAGCAAGGCCGCAAATTGGACAGGAAATGCCATTGGAACGGGCCGACTCTTTGCGGGGCATTCCGATCAAAATCCGAGTTATTCATGCCCAGCATCGAGTGATGACCATTTAGGTTATGTTGAAACCGACTGCACGGCTCGGGCCTCGGATGCCAAAATCGAACAGCAACGAGCCCATACTCTGAGCAATGGCGCGATCATTTGGGATATAGCTGGCAATGAAGAAGAATCAGTGGACTATATCAATCGTGACGACAAGCCAAAAGCTGTTCTCAGTGATGGAGGACAGTATCCGACTGCTACCGGCAGCAAGACGACTCCTCTCGTCCAGCTAGTTCCTAACAAGGCCCTCAAATCTTATTGGGTCGACACCTGGGATGATAAGCAATCGATCGGGACGCTTTATACCGATGTCAACGGAGTCGGGGGAGCTTTGACCCGCGGGGGAAGTTCGCAGGGAAGAGGTGGGCTGTTTACGGCGTCCTTCAACTCGGAACCCGACAAGCCAGCGAGTGGAGGATTTCGCTGCGCTCGCTTGCTGATCCCCTAACGCTTGCCGGAACGGAGAAAATCACGTGAGATTGACAATGTTCACATTCTGCTTCTTGCTGTTTTCAGCGAATGCTTGCCAGCAGCAAGACAGTAAGTCGCATCGTGGCCAATCAGATCCGAAGGACGTGAAGCCAGAGCCAGGCCCTATAAAAAGCAGTAGCGCAGCGGACAGTAAGCCAACGGAAGCGGCTGAAAAACCTCAGGTGAATACGCCCCCCCTAGACAAAACCGACCCCAAGCTTTTCATTTCGACTTATCTCAACGGAAAGACCTACACCAATTGTTTTATACAGGGCGATAATAGTAGCACTTTCCTCACCACCTATTCTTTCCACTCCGATAGCAAGAGTTACACCTACACTTCAAAAATTTATCCGAGCCTGGACTGCAGTGGAACGGAAAAACCAGATCAAACCATGAGCAACACCGGCACCTATGTCATCAGTCTCTCGAAAATACCGGGAATCTGGTATATGAAAGCGACGAATGTGATTAGCGGAGAACTTTTCCATATAGGCCTCAGAGGATCTGAAGAAAAGCTCTACATGTCTGGCTTTGAAACTGAAGCTCGGTTTTTGGAAAATAAACCCTTCCAGTACATGATTGAATTTAAATTAAAAAAGTAAGAGTGTAGAAGTCCTCCAATCCTCTCCGATGTCACTGTAAATAAAAAAAAGCTTAGCCCACTATCAGAGCTCAAAAGGTGTTTTAGCCAGGAGCTCGTATGCCCGGCTTCGTAGCGATGAAGATATCAAGCTCGATACCTTACTATTGTTGATGAAGGGTTTTGGCCTTTCGCTCGAGATATCTGCTCGGAGACTTAAACTAGCTTGAGAGCCAAGACGTCTCCCATATACTGAGATAGGCCCCTGCCGTTTCAAAATAACTCAAAAGAGCACTGTAGAAAGGATGACCACCTATCGTCGCACTGTCGCCGACGATCAGCAGATGTCGCTTCGCGCGCGTCAGCGCTACATTCAAGCGTCTCGTTTCTCGCAGAAAACCAATCTCCTGCTGATCGTTGGACCGCACCAGCGAAATCAAAACCACTTCCTTTTCCCGTCCCTGAAAACCATCGATGGTATCGACCTCGATGCGGGCATCATCGATCAACTGGCGCAGATCTCTGACCTGTGCCGCATAGGGTGAGATGACCGCTAGCTGCTCGGGTTTGAGCCCCAGGTTTAAGAGGTGGGCGACGTAGGTCTGAATAAACTGAGCTTCTTTTTCATTCTTTCGACTGCCGCGCAGGCCTTCCGCGCTTTCCTCAAATCCTGCCCCAGCCGTATCTATCCATTGGATGACAGGAACCTCTGAGCCGGGAAGGAGAAGCGGCGCGAGCCGCCGATCTTTGACACTGGGATCTGCCTTGAGTTTCCCTTCGTAAAAAAACTGAGACGAGAACCCCATGATCAATTCGTTCATTCGGTATTGAACTGTCAGCAGCTGCGTGATCTGCGAACCATAGAGGAGGGCGAGCCGCTCCAGCAGACTCACGCTCAAGCCACCCTCCTCACCCGCGAGAACGGTCGGTGGCAACTGGCAATGATCACCGCCGAGCACGACGCGATCCGAGCGCAGCAGAGGGATCCACGTCGTCGGTTCAGTCGCTTGTCCGGCTTCATCAAAAACGACGAGATCAAAGCGTCGAGAGCCCAGCGTGCTGCCGTCGACACCGGTCGCCGTCGAGGCGATGATCGACGCTTGATCGAGCACGCGATCGATCGCCCGCGCTTCTAATTTGCGGGCATCCGCCATCATCGCTCGCGCTTCCTGCACGGTCGCTTGCTTGCTCCCGCGCGGAGGAGCGGCACGCGTGTAGCGGCGCGCTTGACGAAAGAGTTGCGAGGCTTCTCGCATCAGGCCCCGCGCGAGTTTGGTGTCGGGATGCTTTTCCACCTGCGCATCGAGCGTGGCCGCTTGCAACTCTTCCATAACTCGCGCCGGATGACCGATACGAACGGCCGGCAGCCCGGCCGCCAAGATTTTTTCGAGGAGATTGTCGACTCCGAGATGGCTCGGTGCCGTCACCAAAACCTTTTTTCCAGCGTGAACACTCTGCCGGACGATCTCGAGCAAAACTGTGGTTTTTCCCGTACCGGGAGGGCCATGGACGATGGCCAGGTCACGGGCGGCCAAGGCCCGCTTCACGGCCAAGCGCTGATCCGCATTGAGACCTTGATCAAAGAAATCGAGATCGTCCGAGGGAAGATCGAAAGCGGGGGCCTTGAGGCCCAGCATCACATCGCGAAGGCCCGCGAGGCGATCGCCCTTGGCTTTTTCCGCCCGATCGAGCGCTGCGCGTTCGCGCCTGCGCGTAATATCATCATAGGCGAGATCGAGTCGCAGCAGATGCACCTCGTCAATCAGTTCGGGAACTTCATCAAAGACGACATGAATCTGATCGGCACGCCGCACCCAGACGACGCCTCGTTCACTGCCCTTTACTTCGGATCCATCAGCGGACAAAAAGATCGGACTGCCGACATCGAGCCGCGTCCATGGCAAAGGCGTGCGATTGTTTTTGCGGAGCACGAGCACCGCACGGCCGCCCAGGCCGGCGTATTCATCCTCAATGGTGAGAGCCAACAGACTCTGACCCGTTTCTTCGGCCGCTTTTCCTCGGCTTTTAAGCTCTTCGCGACGCGCCTCAAATTCTTTTTTTTCCGCCTCCGCTTCCCGTTCAAGCCATTGACGCAGGAGGGCGAAATGAGTGGACGAGTCGAGGGCCATGCAGTTTTCCTCTCTTAGACGCGCTGGAGCAAAGCTAGAAACATCGTATCAGCATCCTGCCCGGGGCAGCCAAGCAGCGATTGCGAGACCAGGGTGAAGGAGACATTTGTTTGGAGAAAAGCGGCGACGCGATCTTCGTTCTCCGCGGGTAACCAGCTGCAGGTCGCATAGGCGAGATAACCGCCCGGCCGCACGCTCGTCGACACGACGCGGAGCAGCTGATCCTGGATGGCCATTAAGCGCCCCAGTTCGGCCTCGTCGAGGCGATACTTCGCATCGGGATTGCGGCGCCACGTCCCTGCACCCGTGCATGGAGCATCGATCAAGGCGACATCAAAACCGCCTCTTTTCTGCAGAGCTTGGGGAAAGACCGGAACCTGCTTGCCGTCCCAGGGGTAGGTGGAAATGTTCTGAAAGCGCGCTCGCTGTGATCTCTCTTCGAGATCTTTTAATTTGTGACTGCGTATATCGGATGCGCAGACCCGCCCTTTCCCCTGGAGGCGCGCGGCGAGTTGCATCGTCTTACCACCCCCTCCGGCGCATGCGTCCCAAACCCAAGCATCGGGAGCCAGAGGCAATCCTTCACCGATTTCTTGCGAGGCTTTATCTTGAATCTCTATCCATCCCTGGGCGAAGGCTTCGAGACCACCGAGACTAGCGTTCGGGCGCAGAGCGAGGGCCTTGCCTTCGCGGCGTTCGAGATATGATTTAGCTTCGAGTTCTGCTGTGACTCGCGCCAGTTGTTCAGGATGATTGAGACGCAACCACAGCGGAGGTCGGGTGCTTTGCGCCGCGATAAAACTTTTTGCCTGTTCCGAGGTCCAAACTCCAGAGGCGATGCGTTTCTCGATAACAACGGCCCACTGAGCCGGCACTCCATTCCAGAGCAGAGCGCCAGCCCAGGTGTCGATCCCGAGACGCATGGCGCTCACCGCGGGTTCGTCGGCACTGTCGCGTACTGCCAACCAGAAAAACAAGCGTTCGGGCGGCAACCTCCGCACCGCTTGCCAGCTAGCGGATGGGGAGAGGCTCAGAAATTCTGCCGGAACCTCGTTCAGCCCACGCATTTTCATCTCTTCAAGGGCAGCCGCCCACAGGCCAAAGCGCAATGCTGTGAAGATGGCCTCGCTATACCAGCGACGATCCTTTTGCCCAAACTTTTTTTCCGCCCGAAATCTCTGCGTCAGCCAACGATCGAGCTGCGGCAGGACCTCAAAGGCTCTAACCTCTTCCCAAAGGCGCAGAAGATGAGGGGTGCGCGGCGAATGCAAAAAATCAAGCGGAGACAGCTCCCGAGTAGGAGCGTCGCGGGGCGGAAAAGGCTCGACCATTGTTAATATTCCTGCTTTGGAAGCGAGTCGATCAGGTTTGATGCGCGCGTTGTCAGTTGTAAAGCGATTGCGCCACGGTCACCGGCTGCACGCCTAGGCGCTGCGCGCGCGGTTTAACCTCGCGCGTGGCGACTGCCAACACCGTTCTCAGCGTATCCATCTTGTTGGCAAAAAAGCTCTGTTCGAGATCTTCCTGACAAAGCTCTTCGCCCGCGGCGAGTTCGCGACCATCACAGGTGAGACCAGATTCAGCCGGGAGCAGAGCTTTGAGATGCCAGTCGGGGTAGCGCAAGCGCAGGGCTCCTTGTGGAGGAATCTGAAAGCGCAAAAGGGCCGCTTCTGGCGCTGCGAAAATCAGCGGCTCGACCATCGCGTCGGGCGCTTCCTGTCTAAATATATTGAGCGAGGGAATCGCCATGCCGCGCAAGGCTTCCGGTTTGAGGATCTCAAGTTCGACGGCTTGTATCGGAGCGCGCGTCTGATCCGCCGCGGGAGGACTCAGCATGTAGCTAGCGAGAGCTTCGGCCGCCGATTCCAACAGGCGAAAGCGACCATGATTGAGAATAAAAGTCAGCTCGCGCGCAAGCGCAGCGTAGTCGACCGTGCTATGCAACTGTCCATCGCGGGCCGCTTGCCGCGTATCGAGATAGAGCGCTATGTTCAGACTCAAGGCCTGAGTCCTGGCGGCCTCGTCTGGATACACGCCAATCGTGCAGCGCACGCGCATGTCCTGAAGCCGGATCTCATCCAGACAGCGTCCGTCGATCTGAGAGTGCACTCGCATAGCATTCCTCCTTGCGTAGCGGTTTTAACGCGATCTGACCTCCATAGCAACACTACCTTCCGCAGGGCGCTTCCATCGAGCGATCGGAAGCCTTTCGCTTTTCATGCGGCCCTTGCTATGGTAGCGTCGCGCCGCACGCGTCGAGTTGGAGAAGGAGAGCGGCGATGGAACAAGTGTCTTTCCCAGGACTCAAACTTTTGGGTCAAAACGACAATATCTTTGCAGGTCGGCACTATCCCAAGCCATTTAGCTTCAATCAAGAAGTGGCTCAGGTGTTCGACGATATGGTGCGACGATCGATTCCCCTCTACTGCGACGTTACCCGTTATACGGCAGACTTAGCGTGTCATTTTTACCAGGATGAGACCTATATCGTCGATATCGGTTGTTCCACAGGGACGACCACCGAATTGATGGGGTGCCAATTGCGTCGCCCGGGTCATTTCCTGGCCATTGATAATTCGCCAGCGATGATAGAGAAGGCCCACGAAAAGCTCGTGGAGTTTCCAGATCGCCACCAACTTGATCTGCGTTGCCAAGACATCATGCAAACCGAGTTACCAGTGGCCTCAGTCGTGGTGGTCAACTACACCCTACAATTTCTGCCCCTCGCCGATCGCCG
Organism: Oligoflexaceae bacterium; assembly: GCA_947474445.1. Lineage (GTDB taxonomy): Bacteria > Bdellovibrionota_B > Oligoflexia > Oligoflexales > Oligoflexaceae > Oligoflexus. The sequence continues at coordinate 599 of CANJJY010000092.1, read as the reverse complement.
CGTCCTCCTGCAGAGGATCTACGAGTCCCTCGCTCCAGGCGGCATTTTGCTCGTCAGCGAAAAGGTTCGTTCGAGTTGCCCGCAGGTTCAGGAAATTACCACGCTCCTTTACGAACGATTCAAAGAAGAGCAGGGATATAGTCGCACGGAAATCGAAAGGAAGAAGGAAGCCCTCGATCAGGTACTGATTCCTTACACCGAAGACGAACACAAACGGCATCTCCGCGCCGTGGGTTTCACCGACTGCGATTCGCTGATGAAATGGAATAACTTCGTGACGCTCCTCGCCCTCAAAGAGATGTAAGCATGGAAGAGATCCCCTGGTTCAAAGAGCTCGGAGCGCAAGCTGACCGCGAGACGCTCTCTGCGCTGCGCGCGACTCTCTTGCCTCGTCTGGATGATGCCATCTGGGAACCGCGGCGGCAGGCGGCCCTTGCGGTGCGTGATATGAAGGCGAGTTTCCTTGACGTCAATCGATCGGATGTGACCTTCGGTAGCGAAGCGGACCTCACGGCCGAGCAAAAGCTGCGGCTCGAGGCGAGCTTAAAGTCGATGATTCCCTGGAAAAAAGGGCCTTTTTCGCTGATGGGTGTCCCCAT
>CANJJY010000091.1 GCA_947474445.1 Oligoflexaceae bacterium | reverse complement strand
TTTGGCTTCAGCCTAAATTCATGTACGTTCGCGTCATCCTCATTTTGCTGGCGATTTCTTCTCTTGTCATCTGGCAGCTCCGCCAGACTCTGACGCGTGACAAGGCCTGGATGGATGGCAAGCAGGACGAAGCGGAATATCTTGGCAGTAAAGTTCAGTTTCTGACTAAGTACTGGAGTTCACCGATTCTCATCGTCTTCGGGGTGGGTTTCACTTGGTTTTGCTTTGACGTCACGATGTCTCTCTCTCCACTCTGGCTTTCTACCCTCTGGGGGGGGTGGCAATTTGCAGTCATGATGCAAACGCTGATGGCTAGTCTTCTCATTACCATGTTTACAGTCAAGAACACGGCGATCGGGGCCTATATCAAGCGGCAACAGTTCCACGATGTGGGCAAGCTGATGCACGGCTTTACGGTTTTCTTTGCTTACCTCACCTTCGCGCATATCCTCACCTACTGGTATGGTAACGTGCCGGAAGAAACCGAATACTTCATTCATCGCTTGCACGGTCCATGGCTGTTCTTTGTTGCGGCTGTACCTCTCTTGGGTTTCATCATTCCTCTCTACAGCTTGATCTTCAAAGCTGCAAAGTGGACGGCTTATATTACGATTCCTATCGCCTGCATCATTCTCCTCGGTCAGTGGTTCACCTACCTGATCCTCGTCATGCCTGAAGTGGTGTCGGCCGAAAACTTTCTGAAGCCTTTCCCTCTTCCCTTTGTCGAGATTGGGCTTTTCCTTGGAATGTTAGGTTTGTTCGTGGGAACCTTCATCACCTTCGCTAAGCGCTTTCCGATGTTGCCGGTCGCTGATCCTCTCCTCGCTGAGGCCATTCACGGCGAGCATTGATCGGATTGAGTACAGCTGTTTTTGCTAAAAAAACAAAACCCCCTTCGACTTCGAAGGGGGTTTTTCATTGCGCGCTGCCACGGCCTCATTCGACTAACCGATGAGAGAGCTGTGAAGCCAGAGATAGCAGGCCGTCAGGACGATAAAGTTAATGATCCAGGTCATGGTGCGACGCTCTCCTGCAGGTATTCCAATGCTGCCCCTTACGCTCTCTTCTTCGGCATTTTTTGAAATGAATTGAGTGCAAAAATTCATATAAATATCATGTAGTTGTAGGCTCTACTTGCGGCGCTAGGTAAAAAAGTGATGGCGGCCTCATGAGAGGATGGAAGCAAGTAGTGACGCATCATATGGGAAGAGAGCGATGGCAGGAGTTTTCGAAATAGCGACCCGTTCGGCCATTCGAGAGATCATCACAGGCCTCGTTCAGCCCTCGAAGTTCGGCTATGTCATGTCTCATGAAGCCCTGGAAGAGATCGGCGATCAATTGTTTGATTTGATTGTGACGAGCCGCAATCTGAAAAGCGCGGGCGATCGCATGATCGCTCAAGGATTGGTACCTCCAGGACTGTCCGGTGCGAGCTCATCGCGACCCAAAAGACCTTAAATCAGGCAACAAAGCGCAAAGGGAGCATGGCGTCGACCATTGTTTCCGCTTGTTTTGGAGTGATTCCAAAGCGCGTGCAGAGCGCTGAGAATTGCTTTTGATCCATTTGATGGGGCTGCAGTGAAACCCAATGGCTCATCTGATTAGCGAGACCGATCAGCTCATAGAGAGCGGGTGGATCTTTAGACAAGTTATGTGGCATCTGATGATGCAAGGCAATCGCATCACTCACCGATTCAGGTAATCCCCAAAACATAGCCCCTACTTCACCGAGCACCGTATGCTGGTAGGATCCATGCCGATGTTCGGCCTGCGACCATGAGCCGAGAATCTTCAAATTCTCCATATCTTTCACATAACGATCAGCCAATTCCGGCATGCAAATAGCCATGACGAGCTTGCCAATGTTGCAGGCGCTGCCCGCGATATAGACTTGATCGCTGGTAAAGGGCAGTTTCAAGTTCTGATTGAGGTACTCAGCGCAGCGACCGATGAGAAACGAATGTTCCCAGAACTTTTCCGATTGAAAGCGTTCGGTCTGCAGTTTGAAAGAACTGATGGCCGCTAACAAGATAAAGTCTTTGAAGGGCTGAAGGCCTACATAGGAAATCGCGTGAGCGAGCGACTCGATTCTGGTGCCATGGGCTTGTTGATTGGCAACTTTTAAAATCTGCGAAGCCAGGAGAGGGTCGCGTTTTGCGACGAGGGCTAGCTGTTGAGAGCTGGTGTTTTCATTCTCTAAAAGAGTCTGCACTTCCATGACGAAAGTTGAAATATGGGGCAAGTCTTTGATGTGGGGCACCCGGTTGAAAACCGATTGGGCTTCCGGGCTCAAACGCGCCGTCGGGTTATACCAGGTGTAGCGGCCTTTCATAATCATGCACGTAGACAGACAACTGCAGTTGAACCAGAGGTGGCCTTCGTCACATATACGCCAACGGGATGTGTCGGTAAGAAAGTCCTGGGGGCTTGAATACTGCCGCCCACAATTCTTACAGATTTTGAGAGCAGTCCCTTCGTCGGCCATATCGGCTTCCTCCTGACCTACTGTGTCGGCTTCTTTCTGGAACAGATTGAGATCTTGACTAATCTTTTCGGTCGCCTGCTCGGAAGCTCCTATAATAAATAAGATAAATGCTCTGTCTCCGAGGCGACTAAGCGGTGCGTCTAGAGCTCAAGGAGATTGCCCTGAGGGGAAGCGCGATGTATAGCAAGGAGAGATAGAAAGTTCGGGATAGCGACAAGGAAACCCATGCAATTAACCCTCGAAAAACTTCCCCTCAAAGCAGCCAGCCCCCAGGGCTGGCTAGACATGGCGTTGGGCTCGTTTGACATTTTTCTGCAGGACCACGCAGCCTGTGAACGCAAGGCCTCGGCTTTGGCGATGGCGCTGATCGCGCGCTATCCCGATCGTGAGCCTCTCCTCGAGCCCATGATCTGTCTCGCCAAGGAGGAATTGGCCCATTTCCATGAAGTCTTTCGACTGATGCAAAAGAGGGGGGTTCCCCTTGCCTCAGATGAAAAAGATCCTTACGTCAGCGGCTTATTGCGACTCGTGCGACATGGGCGGGAAGAGCATTTTCTCGATAAACTCCTGATCTCCTCTATCATCGAAGCCCGGGGCTGCGAACGATTCGGTCTCGTGAGCGAAGCTCTCACTGATCCGGATTTGGCAGCCTTCTACCGACGATTGGCTCGCGAGGAAGCTGGGCATTACATGATCTTTTTGCGAATTGCGCGACTTTACTTTGAGGAAAACGTGTTGAACGATAGACTGGAAGAGTTGCTCGAACGTGAAGCCGAGATCATGTTAGCTATTCCCCATCGACCCGCGGTTCACTGAAGGATAATAGACTATGAGCTTACGACAACTCTTTCAAAACCATATCCAAGTGCTGCAGCAGAGGACCGATGCGATCTTAGAAGAATTGCAGCTTGAAGCGTTGGTCATCGATGCTGGGTCGCCGCAGTTTTTTTTCGAAGACGATGCGGAAATGAAGTTCCGGAGCAATCACCACTTCCGCTACTGGTGTCCGATCGAAGGTCCCCATCACCTTCTTAAAATCATGCCAGGTCAGAAGCCTCGCTTGCTCGTCTACCAACCGGCCGACTTTTGGTACGAGATAAAGCCCCTCGAACCTGAATTTTGGACCGATAGTTTTACCATTGAAGTCTATACCGATGTCCAAGAACTCTGGAAAGCCATCGATCCCAAAGTGCGCTGGGCCTATCATGGACCGCAGCGCGAAGAAGCCTTAGCAGCGGGTCTGCTGGTCGACGCGCCCGGTCTGTTGCCGCAACTCAACTGGTCGCGCCTTTGCAAGACGGGGTACGAGCAGCAGTGCATGGCTGATGCCACGCGCATTGCCGCTAAAGGGCATAAAGCCGCCGAACGTTGTTTTCATCAAGGTGGCAGCGAGCTGGACATCCACTTCGCCTATTTGAATGCCGTGCGATGTCGCGAGCAGGACCTCCCTTACGAGAGCATCATTTGCCTCAATGAAAAAGCCGCCTTTCTCCACTATTCCGCCAAGCGTGATGACGTGCACAACGGCCGCGTATTGCTCATCGATGCGGGAGCTGGAATGAGAGGCTATGCTTCAGATATCACGCGGACCTATGCAACCGAGGACGCTCCCGAGGAATTCAGGAGCCTTCTCGCTGACTTAGCGATGATGCAGCAGTCTATCTGTGCGTCGATGAAGCCGGGTGAGCAGATGAATAATTTGCACTACAATGCGCATCAACGCATTGCAGCCTTGCTCCTCCAGCACCGGCTGATCGTCAATTGCAGTGCTGAACATGTGCTTGAGCGCGGCTATACCTCAGCTTTCTTCCCGCATGGTCTGGGTCACATGTTAGGTATCTTCGTCCATGACGTCGCTGGAAAGCAGATTGATAAGACGGGTCGAACGGGCGAAAGCGATCCTCGTTTCCCCTTCCTGCGTGCCCTCCTGCCTTTGCAGGAAGGAATGTGCGTGACAATCGAGCCAGGACTCTACTTCATTAAGATGCTACTCGATCCCTTTCGGTCGGGAGAGCATCACGACTATTTTAACTGGTCATTGATCGAAAGGCTGATGCCCTGTGGTGGTATACGCATAGAAGACAATATTCTGATCATGGCCGATCGCATCAGAAATCTGACCCGGGAATATCTGCCTTAGACGATGCCTGTCTGCCAAAAAAAATCAGCACGCGGCCTCTTGGCGTGCTGATCAATCGTCACTAGGATCTCAAAAATTCTCTATTAAAAATCGCTCGTGAGCTGAAGGCCATAGCCAGGCTTCTCTTCACCCTTGTAGGTGAAAAAGCTCAAACGGCTGTCGCGAACGTCTTCGATGTTTTCACTCGTCATCGAACCATGTCCCGACTTTTTCCTACTGCCTTCGTTTTCGCTCACTCGACGCTTTTTGGCAGCAAGTGAAAAGGATCCAAATGGATCGAACACAGCATCGATCACGCTAACGCCGTAGCTCAGTAGAAAGATACCGGTAAAGATAGTCATGTTGGTCTGATATTCTTTCACATACTTCTCGTTCTTATCGAGATAAGCAAGAGCGGCTGGATCCGAGGCAGCGGTAGCCTTATCTGTGCTGCCCATCACCGCGTCGACATCAGCGTTAGCTTTCTTCACGTTTTCCGAAGCGAAGTAGAGTCCGCCCAACGAGAGAGCTTGCGTGGTGCCGAACACGATGCCGGATACGAACTTCTTCTGAGCAAACTGTCCAGTGCCAAAAGGCAAATAATTCAAATAATCAGATTTGCTGGCGCGCTTCTCTACGCTCACCGAACTGGCGGTCGATTCAGATGGTTTGTTGCGAGCCTTCATCCGCATCGAAGAGCGCGGTGAATCACTATTTTTCGAAGAAGTCCGCGCTTCAGAGTGAGCTAAGCTGCTGAGACTCCAGAGTAAGGCTAAAATTACTATCTTTAAGTTTTGCATATATCCCTCCCACGGTGCGTTCCTGAACATATCGGGTTGGTGAATTCAAAACTTAAACTTTTTTAATAAGGGATTGCAGAAGTTCACTTGGCTTGGCCAAAAAGCGAATCTTTCCGTCAATTAATTATCGCTGCAATCGGTGAAGACCATTTACTAATTCGCAGCGGCTCAAGCTCAATAGGCCCTTTCTCCGAGACCCGAGAGGTAAATGGGACAAGCTGGAGATTAAAGTCCAATGCTAAATTTAGCGCTCACGCTCAGTTTTTTGCTGTGTGTTTTTCTCGGTGCTTGTCAGGGTCGCCGGGGTTCGCCCGAAGTTAGCTCGACGTCTGCCTCCGCTGACTCGGTCGGTCGCCAACTTGAGTATTCCTCTCAGCCTCTTGCCTCGGTGAATAGTAAAGGTCAATTGGAGCTTCCTGAATGGCAATGGTCGGGTCGCCTTTCACGAGGCAGTGCCCATTACGAAGTGTTGCCGGTCGAATGAAGCTGAATCGTGACGTGACGTATAGAATCGACGAGCTACCAGTTGATTATAGAGGGAACCATGAAGTCAAAGATCAAAGCTCTATTAGGAGGCGTCTTCGCTTTATACGGCCTCACAGCCTGCGGTGTGAAGCCGGATCAGGCCGAACCAAGGCGCGATCAACCGAGTGAAGTCAGGGTTCATCGACGCTTTGATCAGATCCCCGCTTCCTCCTTGCGGTTGACCTCTTCCTTTCCTGAAATTATTCAGCGATCCCAGCTGGGCGAGAGTCCCTGGGCCTCGTGGCTGGTTTATGACAGCCGCTCGATGCCGGCGCTACCAGCGCTTGAAGCAAAACCGATACTCATCAACTGGCTTTCGGATTATGGGTCACTGATCGGTTCCACTGATCCGCTCGAATGGCAATCTGTGAGTGATCAACCTCGCGTTCTCAATGCGAGCTATCGCGCCTTTCACTTTCAGAGATTTATCCAGGGCACGCCTGTTCGTGATAGTTTTCTGCAGCTGATCATCGCACGCGATTCAGAAGGTGTATGGCGGCTGGCCGAAATGGTAGCCAACTCTACCGGACCGATCACGACATCCGCTAACGATGAAGCACTGCCAGATGAAAGTCTTCGCGATCATGTGGATCTAGGTCTCTACCGGATCGAAGGCAAATGGGTCGAGTGGATTCCCTTCGCACGGGGCGAAGGCTTTGTGCATGAGCAGGCCACTTCCTTTCGCTTGATCGACGGCAAGGACGACGAAAGAATCGTTACAATTTTGCACAGTGACGCCAGCGTCCTTGAAAACTATAGCGTGGCCCTTCAAGTCCGCTCGCTTCAAACACGGGCTCTCAAACGTAGCTACCTCGATGCAGGTCCTCGCGAGTTTCCTCTGTCATTTGCCACGGTGCATGATGCGGATCGCCACCGCGCTTTGAGCGCGGATGCCGCCCTCGACAATGAAGTGTTTCAGACCATCTCCCTTCAAGGACCACGAGCGGCGCTGGTCAACAGCGATGGTTCCATACCGAGCCTAACTAATTTTAACGACCAAGGCGATTCACTGCTCGCCACGGCTCAGTCTTACGACTTTGCAGCGGTCAATGCCTTCGTTGCGGTACAACGCATCAATCGCTTTGTGCGACAGTTTCTGGATCCCGCAGAGCTGCCCTTTCTCGATGAACCCGTGCAGGTTGAAGTCAATAGTACCGACGGATCCTGCAACGCTTACTACTCGCCTCGCCTGCAGCGCATCCTCCTCTATAAGGAAGACGCTGATTGCGCGAACACGGCTCTTTTAAATGATGTGATTTTTCACGAATGGGGTCATGCTCTCGATGCGCATTCGGGTCTCAGTACCGGCATCGTTGACTATGCATTTTCGGAAGGTATCGCCGACACCCTTGCAGCCTTCTACAACGAAGATCCCCAGATCGCGCCAGGTTTCTATTTCAATGATGCGAGCCCGGTGCGAACAATAGCTAACGATAGGATCTTTCCGCGAGATACGGGCAGCCCTCATTTTGAAGGCGGTATCGTATCAGGCGCGTTCTGGGATTTGCGATTGGCCTTGATCGCTAGCGAAGGCAAGGTTCGCGGGACCTACCTCGCTGGACAATTGTTTATGCGCCACCTGCTGAGCGTCGATAGCTATCGCGATAGCTACGCCGCCGTCCTCCGTCTCGATGACGACGACGGTCGCCCCGAGACGCCGAGTCCTCATGCTTGTTTGATTCAAAAGGCCTTCTCCCAGCATGGATTGGCTCCTGCTCCGGAAGGTCCTTGTCTCGAACGTCAAAGCGCAACGGTCGATGCGAAGTTAGAATTAGCCCTCTGGGAGGCTCCCACTCCTGAAAAAAGTATCCGCCTCCTCGCCTCGCGCGCGGGTGCGGACCGCGTGGCTTTCTGCTGGGGGACGCGCGATCATTGTCTCAATCAAGTCGCTGAACATCGCCCCATGGACTTTCTCATCGAAACCGAGCAACAGAGATTTTTTGGCAGTGAGTGGGTCACCCTCCCCGCTCAGCTGGCGCCTGTGACTTTGCTCAGCTTCGATCAAACCGGACAGTTGATAGGTGCGCGGCAATTTGTGATTCACGGCAAGTAGCAGGTTCGCTATTCCTTCTGTCTTACGTCCTCGCCGCGGAGAGGACGTAATTGGCACATCAAGGTTTGAATTTTTTTCATCCGCTCCCCTTCTCTCCCTAGAAAACCATATATTTGCATGGTATAACAAGCAAGTCTTAGCATTCCTGCAAAACTGCGTTACAGTACGGATCTTGAAGCTAATTGATTTTATTGGGAGTTGATCGATCATGACTGAAGTGGCAAAGGAAGGCAAAAAAAGATCTAAATCAGCTGGAGAGACGACGGACGAAGGACTTGAGGGCAGCGACGCACGCGTGGGCGCTCAAGCCGCTGGCGGCCGCAAGATTCGTCTCAATCTAGTCGAGGACGAGAGCAGTGCCCTTTTTCACTTTCAAAACGCTTTGAAAGACCGCGGCATCAAGAACCTTGAGATCAGCGATATCATCAGTGAAGCATTGGCCACGGTTCCGCAGGAATGGTGGGATACCAAGTTAGAGGAATTGACGCCGTTGGAGTGGAAGCTACACGCCGCTCTCGGCAATCCGGAAATGCGAGCGAAGCTCATGTCTCTCCTCGAAGGAAAGAAAGCTTAAATCTTGGACGTATCGCTCGCTTCTCTCTCTGTCTCACCCCCCTGGCTGGTGTTACTGGGTCTGGGTGTGGGTGTATTGAGTGGGCTCCTCGGAGTGGGTGGCGGTGTGCTGATCACACCAGCTCTCCATATCCTAGGGCTTCCTATGCCTGCGGCTGTAGCTACTTCGCTGACGCAGATGGTGGGTTCAAGCCTGTCGGGTTCGTATAAGCATTTCAAGCAGGGGCATGTGTCCATCCGCTTGGCCTTGCTCTTCGGCTTGCCGAGTTTGTTGGGCCTCGTCCTCGGTCGCCATATCCTCTTGGCCTTTCCAGAGGAGAAAGCGGACGAGCGACTCAGCATCATTTATCTTGTCTTGATGGCTTATGTCTTATTTGAGCTGATGCGCAAGATGAGAGAAGGTTCACGGCCGCAGGTGAAATTATTGCCGCGTTGGGCTCGCTTTGGCCCGCGCTTGGACTTGGGTCCTGAGCGACCCTCGGTGGCGATCATTCCGAGTCTCATAGCAGGAGTCATTGTCGGCCTTGCTTCGAGTCTGACCGGTTTAGGAGGAGGGTTTCTCTATATCCCCGCTTTGACCTTACTAGGAGCCTGTTCGATTAAACAGGCGATCGGTACGAGTCTTGCGACTGTCTTTCTTTCAAGCGTATTTGGAGCTGTGATTTACGGAGCTGCAGGAGTATCCAACATTCCTGCGGCTCTTCTTTTGATGCTTGGGTCCGTGGTCGGTGCGCAGCTGGGGGCTATCGCGGCTCATCGGGCTAAAAACAAGCGATTGGAACGGCTCTTTCTCCTCCTCGTAATTTCGGCCATGGTCTCCATGGGACTCAAGCTCTTTGCATGGGATATGGCAGCTCACGTGCTCCTCTTTGGGAGTGGAACCTCTATCGTCAGCATCGCGCTCTGGTCGACTTTCCGCGTGCAAAAATCAAATCCCCTCCAGTAAGTGCGGTCTCCTCGGCAGAACCTGCCCAGGGCCAAGCTCTTCTTGCGTGATATACTCACGAGAGAGTCAGACCTCGCTCGTCCTGCTCCCTTAATCCAATTGATGGCCGCGTGAATTGAGTCGAGCCTGCTCTCCTAAAAATGATCAAATTTGCCTCTGACTGCTTTCTTGTACCGACCTTAGCCTAGAGGATAGGGCATGCTCGAAAACCTGGAATCACCTTGGAAGTACATCGTTACCGTCCTCATATTTCCGATCTTTTTTCAGGTCGAGATGTGGGATTTCGCTTGGGGCTCGGGCGATAGCATGACTCTGGCTGTTCTCAAGAGAATCTTCATACTCTTGCCTTCCTGCGCAATCATTTTCAGCTGTTGGGTGACGGTCGCTTGCGCCCTTTCTATCATCGTCCGGGCTCAAAGGCGCGAATTTGTTTCGGCATTGTTTCTCACCTGGTGGGACGTCGGTCGCTCCATTTTCTTTTTCTGGGGCGGAATTCTTCAGCTCTTCGTCAATCTGGGAGGATGGGCTTACGGACTCCTGCGTCTTTGGGTATTTGGTCTGCTCTTGATGGCCAAGGACATTGTGCTATTTCCCATGCGTGCCTTTGGAGAGGTGTCGAACAGCGGCTTCAAAGCTGGCATTCCTTGGCCCGCCATGCTCATGATGACGGTTTGGACGATGATCGAAGCGTTGGTTTTTACCTTCGTTATGCATCCCCTTGTCGTCGACGTCCTCGACAGCTATAGCGATGGAGAGTTTGCCGGCGGCCTTTGGCTCAAAGGCATCTTGTTCGTCGTCTTTAATTTCTTTGTGATGGGATCGTACGCAGTCATCCATACCCTGGGCGAAGCGATACGAGAAAAAAAGTTCGCGGCGGCGGTTGCCTACGGGTTTATTGAGTTGATCGTTGCGGCCGTCGAGACGATTCTCTTCTATCGCGAGTTTGTCGATGCTCTGGTGCCTTGGTTCGCTCAGTATGCGGGAAAGGACTTCGAGCTGGGCATGACGGGTATCCTCAGCATTGCCTTCGCGATGTGGTTTGCCATCCGCTGCATGACCTGGTTTCTCTTCGGCTCTTCGGCCATTCCCATGCTTTTAGCCCTCATTCAGCGCACGGGCGTCGATCTCAAACATGATAGTCGCGGTCAAGCAGGACAAAAGCAGGTGAACCCTATGATGGCTTTCATCCACACCTCTTTGGAAGATTTTCGGCGGGAAATCGATTGGGTGCATACCAAAGGCGAGGAAATTCTCAGCGCCTTTCTCTTGCCACCCTCACAGATACTGGCTGCTTGCATCAATTTTTGTACCCTGCTCGTCAGTGGCACCCATCTTTTTTCACTGCCCTTCCGTAGCTATAAAGATATTCTCGATACGCGAGAGCTCCTCGAGAAATCTCGCCAATCTCTCCGAAAGGACTAGGCTATGCTCCGAACGCTCTTCATCCTTTGGAACTGGATATTTCTCAGTTCACCTCTCTTAGCCGTCGAGCCCAAGAGCACGGGGCCTTCGAAAGAAGAAGCCCCGACCATGATGCTGGGAGCTAAAGAGAGCGATGATGACGAGGGACCTAAGGGCAATCAAGTCCTCTTCATCGGTATGGATATCAGCGGCTCGTTCAAAAACACGGCCTATTACGAAGACTCCATCCAATTCATTTCCCACTATATCTATGCCCGCGTCCATGGGCTCGGTGGACTCAAGGTCATCCAATCTCTGTTTGTCGGTTCCATCGGTGGGGCGAAGGTGGGTGAGCCCAAGACTTTTTTTCCTCTGCAGACTTTTCAGTATAAATCGATCCCAGAAATCGAGAAACAGCTGCACGAGATATTTCCAGCCAAAGTCACCAACAAGTTCACTGATTTCAACGCTTATTTCGATCAAGTTGCGACGTTTATGAAAAACAAAAAACTCCTGATGAAAACGACCGACATTGTCCTCTTGTCCGACGGAGTGCCTGACGCGCCGACGCCGGAAGGCAAGACCAATTTTCGGATGCTTGATCTGAAGCCCTTTGAAAACCTATCCCGCAAGATCACTCTCCGCGTCCTTTACACTTCGGCCGAGACGGGTATGCACTGGCAACAGACGGTGCCACGCAAACGTGTACGCGTCTGGACCCAAGATGCACAGGTGATGAAAGGGTGGAAGGCGCCCGATATTTTCCTGAAAGACACCCCGATCGAAAAGCAGGATCGCTGGCTTAACTGGGTCAAGGAAAACGTCGATTTCCCCATCAAAGCCGTGCGCGTCAATTAGTCTGCACAATTGCCCCCAGACATCGCCGCAAAACGTGCGGGAAAGACCTCTCCCGTCACCATTGCCTCACGCCTCCATGCGTTCCGCACCTTTGTTCAAATTGCGTATCCCCGTTCCGTTTCTCGGTCCCAATATGTTGTAATTTTACGAAATCGAGATTCCTCCACGAGCGTCGAGCTAGAAAAGCAACGGAATATATCTGGCTAATATTCAGTTTAATACACCCTAAATGAATAAAATACATTTGTCTTTCAGCGTACACGATGTGCGCAGAAGCTCGTCTGCAGGCCGCTGTTTAGAAAAAGTGAAGCCGAATACACAACTTTCCTGTGCAAAGTTACCGAACTGTTGCCTCACCCTACGACCTCGTCATCCCATTCTCAGGCTTATGGACAAAGGGGTTGCGGCGCCGAAATTGTTTTGGTTATACTCCGGACCGAAGCTAAGCGTTTCATAAACTTTTATGCAAAGACAATGAATAACACACGAGCGTGGGATCGCCTGGGGATATAGGTTTCGTCATGAACAGCGTCGTCACACAACACAAACCTTGCCACATCCCCTCTGGTGGATCAGATCACGTTTCTCTTCAATTGGCGTGCGCTGATCGCATCTACGCCTGCGTGAGTGCCCCTCTGATGCTCACTATCCTCCGTCTCAGCAAGCCCATTCCTGGATAGACG
>CANJJY010000090.1 GCA_947474445.1 Oligoflexaceae bacterium | reverse complement strand
GGAAACCGGAGCCGTTCTCTTTCAAGCTTTGATCGCCGATCCCAGTGCCAGGCCTTGAGAGAAGCGCCCTTGCCAGATCAGCCACCTTCCGCTAGACTCGCGGGCACGAGACATCCACTTTCTGACGTACATGAGTGCCATGACCCTTGCCCGCAAACGCTTCAACAAAATCCATATAGAGATCAGTAACATCTGCAATCTCCAGTGCAGTTTTTGCCCCGCCGTCAAAAGGCAAAAGGGCTTTATGTGCGTCACTGATTTTGAAGCCATCGTTGCCCAAGTGGCACCCCTAGCGGAGACGGTCTGCCTGCACCTGATGGGCGAACCTTTGCTCCACCCTCAGCTCGAGCGATTGACGGCCATTTGCTCTGCAGCCTCATTGCCTATTTTTCTGGTGAGCAACGGGGTCCTCCTGCGCGAAAAAGCTTCGCAGCTCCTGCTCGATCCTATCTTTCGTCAGATCAATTTTTCGCTGCATAGCTTCCGTGATAATTTCGGCGACCAGGATCCGCGCGTATATCTCGAACGTATTTTTTCGTTCACCGAACAGGCTCTGAACGAGCGTCCCGAACTCTATATCAACTACCGCCTTTGGAACCTCAGCGATCCACGCGGTAGGGGCGAGGACAATCTCGGAATGCTCGATCGGATCGCCGAACGCTTCGGCACCGCTCTCGTCCTGCCTGCCGATGTGCGTCAGAGAAAAAGCCTCCGCATCAAGCAGAGGCTTTACCTCCATTTCGATACGGAATTCGTCTGGCCGAGTCCTGAGCTGCCGCAGCTCGGGACGCGGGGTCGCTGCTATGGCCTCAGCTCGCACATGGGGATTTTGATGGATGGCACGGTGGTGCCCTGCTGTCTGGATAAAGAAGGAGTGATCAAGCTCGGTCAGATCAAAGATAAGCCTCTGATCGAGATCCTCGAAGGGCCGCGGGCCCAGGCTATGGTCGATGGTTTCAAGGCTGGACGCTTGGTGGAAGACCTTTGTCAGCGCTGTTCTTATATCGAGCGATTTAAGGTCCCTGCCCAAGCAAGGAAATCCGCTGAGAAATAATCATGCGAGAGGAAAAAAGTGTAAGTTCACGGATCGTCTCCTAGCGGCAGCGATCCGCTTGTTCCATGTTTAATCATAGCTGCCGCGGCATTGTTCGGCGAATAGATTTCGACTCAATCCGTGTTTTTTTGCATATCAGAATTCCTAGGCCCCGCGCTAAAGGCAGATAGAAGTCAATTTCGCTTCAAGGCTAAAACCTCTTTCTGCAAATCTTCTTGCAATCGCTTCCATCCGGCAGGAGGCAAAAGCTTAGGCTTACCGCCGCTTGCCTGGTAGGGATGAACCTCCAACTCTCGGCTCAAGTTAAAGGCCCTATAGCAAAGTGAATGATGTTCTTCGCTATAGTCACCGATGGGCACAAAGAGAGGACGCTCCTCATCTGACTGCCAACGTCTGTCAAATCCATCTTTGCAGCGCGCATAATCCCAAGGGTCCTGGGGCGCTGGGCGCCGTTTGGCGCGCAGATCATCAAGACGCAAGGTTTCCAGCAAATTCTCGACAGCTACCTCAGGAGCGACGCCATAGGCCACGAGCAATTCGAGACCGAGTTCATCAGCCTCCTGCTCCCGCGTGTACTGTCCGATGCTTTGATCATAGGCCTGCGTTTGAAGTTCTCTCCACCGTATCTTTTGTGGGGCGCTCAGTGCTGCGACGCCGCGACTGCCCATGGCCGCGATCAGCTCCGCCATCTCGCGCGCAAAACTCGCAAGTCGCGCCGAAGGTTGCGGCCGCGCAGTGGGATTTTTTTCTTTCAGTTCATAGTAAACGCCAAAATGCGAGCCGGCGACGACGACATGGGCTCGGTAATAGTGAGCCATCTCGTGAGCGATATCAAAAATCAACAGATCTTCTCTTCCGTCGATCAGCAGGCCAGCATAGAAGGTGATAGCTGAAGGAACGGCCTCGAAAGCAAAATCTTTGGCGCTTTCAGGCACATTCTCGCGGTCGTTAAAGAGTTCGATACAGTCAGATCCAAGCTGCAGGCCCGCCCCCTCGATGCGATAGCTGCAGCCTTGGACCTCCGCAAAATTCCAATCGAGAATCGCTTGTGTCTCCGCTGCGGTAAAGCTGCGATCGAGACAAAGGACAGGCTTATCAGGGGCTCGATCTTCATCGAGTCGGCCTGTGGAACGCGTGAACTCCAGATAGCGTGTTTCGCGTTTGCTGGTTGATCCTTGCATCTGTACGCGCCGGGATAGGCATTGAGATATTGGATAGATGACGGCATTGGAATCGCGAGTCAAGATCAGCTGGGCCTTGGGAGGCGGAACATTCTTGAGCTGATCAGGAAAATTTTCCCGCAGCAGAGCATCGATTTGGTCCATATGATACTGAATGCGCTGCCGTGCGGGATGCTGAGGGGGCGCAATGCCTGACTTTTTGAGCTTAAATTCCTTCTCATGTTCATACATGAGGATATCGCGGTATTCATTATCGCTAATATCAACCCACTGATAGGGAACAGATTGATCGATCATTTGACCTAAATCATGCTGCAGTTTCGAAGGCGGTTGCGATAGAGACTGACAGGCACCAAGAGTGATCAGCAGCCCAAGCCCCCCAGCCAGACCTTTCATGACAAGCGCCACAGAATGCTTTCCTCCATGAGAGCCATCATTGTAACGAGATCGGTTTGGTCTCACAAGAGCTAAGGCGTGCCAGCAGCCGCCGGCCGATCCTACTTCTCTATATACTGCAGAGTAAATTCCAAAGTCATATCCGTGTGAAAGCAATCCCTATCATCGTTGTCGCCCGTCCCTATCAGGGAAAAGTTGAGACTGCGCTGATCGAAGATGCGATCGGCCAGATGCAAGAGACTGGTCGGATCGATTTCAAAGCTGAATTTGCCGGGTATATCGGTGACGGGCACCTGGCAGCTCGAAGCCATCGCTCCCATACAGAAGGCGGGGCTGTTGAAGTCGACCGCTTGGCCGCGGACTTTGGCGAAATCCCACTGATAGGCCGTATCCGCCGTTCCACTGAGAGGCGACAGCAGTTTTTGGTTGCTCGACAGCAAGACGTAACCGTTGAGCGTCAATATAATAAAGTCATCGTAGTGCAGCGTGCCGGCCTGAGATCCGATCGAGAGGCCGCATAGCTGGGTGTTGGAAGGCAGTTCGATGCTCGAACTTTGAGCCTCGGCCGCTTGCAGGTAAGCATCCTTTCGCGCCAGGTTTCCGTCCTTGCTCCATTGGCAGTTCGCCTGCTCGGGAAAGCGAATCTGACGCTTGATCGTCTTCTTTTCGCCCTGTCCACAGAGAGAGAGGATCGCATCGCGCTGCGCTGTGCTGAGCGGGCTGGCTGTCGCCGTCGTATCGTTGGTTTTCAGACCGCTACCTGACGAGGTCGCCTGCTTAAACTCTACGGCCGGTGCCGCAGACTTACTGATGGCGTCACTCGCTGAAACGGTCTGATCGATCGTTTCTGTTGAGACTTCGACCGTCGGTGCGGCTTCGCTATCCGCTACGACGGAATCAGAGGAAACTGTATTGGCATCGGAACCAGACATTTCTCCTGTGCTTTGCGCGGCAGGAAGACCATGTTCGGTGAATTGCGTGTTGTCTGAACAAGCCGCAAGACAAGTCATGATACATAACATGAGATGACCGAGCTTTTGAGTTTTCATTTCGAAGTCTCCTCTATGTTGCCCCAACCGGGCCTGCAAAGGGCTTCGTCGTTTGACCGAATTTTCTTAAGGCTCGAATTCTTTCCCAAAGATATGCAAAATTTTCCTTGATAAGCAGAGCTTTAAGATGGGCTGGTAAGAAAAGACCCTCAAGAATTATTTGAGGGCTTATTTTCAGCCTGCTGCGGCCCAATTATTTCCGGGAAAAAGTTTTATGCAGCGTCTGCCGCCCGGTAATGGACGGGTTCGAGTGTGTTGAGGACTTCATACATCTATTTTTTGCTCCCCTCAGCTTTGAGCCAGGTGTCGATCAATTCTTCCTTCAGAAACACAGGACAGCGGTCATGACCCATTTCTGAGATTTCTGGCGGCGGATCCGTGGTGATCATCGCAAAGCTGTGGATCGTTTCCGTACCATCGCTCCAGCTATCCCAGAGACAGGGAGCCCACATCAGCTCATGGTCAGGGGCAAAGCTGATCAGAGTTTTTTTCCCGTCTCGCTCGACCCATTCAAAGAAGCGTTCAAAGACTAAAAGTCCGTGTTGTTTCATAAACAGGGGCTGCCAGCTTTTGCGAGTCTCCAGGGCATCGAGCCGCGCGTTGAATAGATTATATTTGCTTGGAATCTCTTTTTCCGCCCAGTGCGGACGCAGGCGATAGCGAAAAGGTTTGATCACGCGCCTCCCTCCCTCCCAGAGGATGAGAGGCGCGTAATAGCCGGGGTATATGCGCGGATGTTCCGCCATCTTTTTATATTTTTTGGGATTCTCTTCGCTCATCTTTTCATAATCGTCGAATGAAGCGCGCACGACGCTCGCCCCAAACCTCTGACTGATGAGCTTAAGATCCTGTTTGACGAGAGCCGAAAAACACATGCAGACCCCTCTACCTTCTCAAGCTTCACATATAGACGCGCCCGTCGCCGCGCACGCCGTCGCCATCTCTCTCGATCAACTTCAATTCATGCTCGACATGTTTCACGCCACGGACGCGTCTGATGCGGGCCACCAAGACTTCCAGTTCATCGGCAGCGACCTCCCCTCGTAGGATCACATGTCCCTCGTGAACCCCGACTTCGACCCGTCCCGCCTGCCTCACTTTGCGGCCCATCTCGGCTCGCACCCGGCGCATGAGAGTCTGATCATCGACCATTTCATTTTGCAGTAGAGCCTGACCTTTGGCCAGCAAGCCGCGCAAATTATTTTTCACTTGCCGCAGCTGCTTCTCATAGCTTCGATTTGCATCGTGGGAGAGCCGATTCAAACGGTCGCGCACCTGAGCGCGCCGCGCGCGGCCCCGAACAGGGTCCATATAAAACATCAGACCGCTGCCGAGAGCAGCGCCGGTCAAAAACCATTTGGGTTTGGCAAAGATCGAATCGTTAGGCTTGGTCATCGCTGGTCTCCCTTTTGGCAGTTAGAAGTCCTCGTCCTCCCTCAGGAAGACTTAGAAAGTCTAGACCTCTCACCATCCAGGTCAACTCCAGCAAGTACCCATCGGGCTGACCGCCCGGACAGGTCTCTAGCACGAAACAGCAGCTGCAGGAAAACTTTTATGCCAGGGCGACTTGAGAGATGTTACATCCAAGATGAGGTCAAAAAATTTTTGATTGAGGCGGCGGTCAATTACCCGCCACTAAAGTGGCAGGCATGGAAAAATGAATGCTCGGCAGCGCGGAGTGATTGAAGTGGTTATGTCTGGCGTATGTTTTGGCTTTCTCGGCATTTTTGGCAAGTACCTTTATCAAAGAGGGGTCAGTCCGGGCGAGCTCTTGACCCTTCGCTTCAGTACGGCCGCCGTTTTAATGCTCGGCTTTCATCTGCTGCGTTCTCCCAGCCAGTTGCGTTTGACCCTGCGTCAGCTGCTTGCCTGCGCCCTCCTCGGCATTGGCGGCTATGCTTTATTTGCATTTTGTTATTTCAAAGCCCTGACCGGAATATCCGCCTCCCTGACTGTCCTTCTGCTCTATACCTACCCCGCCTTCGTCGCCCTCGGCGCCTGGATCTTTTTTGGTGAATCTATCCCGCGGCAGCATCTCTGGGCTTTGCCTCTCGCCGGCTGTGGTCTCTTGGGGCTCGTTTGGGGGGAATGGACCGTCGATCGCTACGAGTCGCTGGCTTTCGGCATCGGTTCCTCGGTTTTCTATTCCCTCTATATTCTGCTTTCGAGCCGGCTCCTCAGAGGCCTGTCGCCGCTGGTATCGACACCCTACATCCAGCTGTTTGCCGGCCTCACCATGGCCAGCCTCTATCTCCGCAGTCCGGAGCGCGCCTGGGCTATCGTGAGTGACAGCTGGCTGCTGGTCGCCGCCATTGCCATTATTTGCACGATCATGGCGATGAGTCTTTTTCTCGCGGGTCTGCAAAAACTCAAGAATTGGGAGGTCTCGCTGCTCAGTACCACGGAACCCTTAGTCGGGGTCCTCATGGCGACGCTGCTGCTCGGTGAACGCTTAAGCTGGGAACAATCGGCCGGGGCCTTGGCCATTCTGATGAGCCTCGTCTGGATTTCCCGGCCCGTCCCCCTCCCGAAAAAGGCATCTCACTGATGGTATAAGGCTTGCTTCCCTGAGCTTAACAGCCCAGCAAAGGAGGTCCTTATGGTTTACTTCAAAGACCGTACTCATGCCGGCCGCTTGCTAGCTCACGAGCTTTCTGAATATGCGATCGATCCCCCCGTGCTGGTGCTCGGATTGCCGCGCGGAGGAGTTCCCCTTGCCTTTGAAGTGGCGCGCGCTCTGCACGCCCCGCTCGATGTCTTGATCGTTCGCAAGCTCGGTTTGCCAGGTCATGAAGAATTAGCCATGGGCGCTCTCTCGAGCGGAGGCGGACAGGTCCTCAACCCGCAGGTGATCGCTGCCTTTGATGTCGATGCTGCGGCGATCGAAGCGGTAGCCAACGCCGAAAGACACGAAATCGAGCGGCGCGAGCAGCTCTATCGCGGCGGGCGGGGTCCCCTCGAAGTCAAAGATAAGACCGTGCTCCTCATCGACGATGGCCTGGCGACAGGCTCCACCATGCTTGCGGGTATTCGCGCTCTGCGGCATCTGCAACCGCGTCGATTGATCGCCGCGGCCCCGGTCGCGCCACGCGATGCTCTCCGAGAATTGAGCCCCTACGTCGATGAACTGGTCGTTCTGTTTACGCCTGAAAACTTTTACGCGGTGGGCCAATGGTACCAATATTTCGATCAAACCACCGACCAGGAAGTCACTGATTTGCTCCTCGAGGCACAGACTTTTTCTTCCGGCAACGCGACTTCGACTGCGGCTTCGTGGTCGATTGCGCCTTAGAAAATAGAGCGCCCGAGCGATCTCGGGCGCGTCTTTTGCCTCAATGGATGGGGTGAGTCGGAGTTTGCATGACGAGGAAAGGAGCTGCATCGAAATAGGTTTTAAAACGAGCCACCTTCTTTTCAGAATTCAGTTCGATGATCGAAACGCCCTTGTAATGAATGGGACGTCCGCCTTTCACGCGACCCTGTCCCTCCCACTCGAGGATCAGAAGGCCATTCCTTTCGGTGATGTCGGTAAAGCGCGAATGAATCGCCTCAAATTGATCCAGGTATTCCTTCCAGAACCGCCGCGCGCCGGAAAGAGCTCGGTAGGGTTCTTCGAATGTGGGACGCCAGAGTTCAGCCCCTTCATCAAAGAGCTGAGCCATCAATTCAACGTTCCCATTTTCCTCGATCTGATGCAGGGTGCTCATGAAAAACTTGGCTTCATGGCTGGCCTGTGCAAAGTTTTCCTTCCCCTCCGCAGCGGGGCTACTACTGGCTCTAGGTGTTTGTGCCTGGCTGGTATCCACCATCTCCCATCTCCTCGTGTAAAACTGGGACCAAAGCCATCATTTCATCGCTCCGATCCGCAAACCATTGCGAAAATCACTCATGGCGCAAAACAAATTAACTCAATCGCGAAGTGATTCAGCCACGCGTCCGCACCTTAAAGGCAGAGCTTGCAAATGTTTTGCCAATCCATTAGCATCCGCAGGGTTCCTTGCTTGCAGGATGACTTATGACATTTTTTGAAGATCTAAAAACTCGGCTCGATGCGGTCCATACCTGGCCTTCCTCTTATCAGTTCAAATTTGTCATTCCTGAGAAACAAAAGCCTCAGCTCATGGCGATCATTCCTACTGGTTTGATCCAAGAGAAATGGTCACGCAATCGCAACTATGTTTCAGTGACGGTGAAGACCCGCATGCAGAGCAGTGACGAGGTGATTACCATCTACGAACGGGCGGCTCAGATCGAGGGCATCATTTCGCTTTGATGGCAGATCTGGTTCTAGGAAAAGAATGGCCCTTCCTCTCGTGTGAGAAGGAAGGGCAAAGGATTCGAGATCTGACCGCATGAGTCCCATGCAAATAAATGTTTGAGTTCGCGGCGAACCTATTTCAAATGACCCTTATTTCTTTGAAAAAGGCACTTCCGCATCGAGCGCAGTCGGCCGCGTGTTGGCACTGTCCTGGGTCAGAAAGAGCGAGGACTGACCGAGATACAGCTGCCCGTCTTTCACATCATAGATATCAAAGATCACATCACCTTTACGCACGGTAGAACCTAGACAGTTGAGGTCGAGAACCTTGACCTCTTCACTGCCTTTCCAATCGCTTTTGCCGCAGAGTTTGAGTCCGTTGAAGAGAGAGACGGAATTCCCATCGACGACAGTGAACAAGGCATTATTGACCGTCAGGTTGAGTTGCTCGGCTTCAGGATCCTGCGCGTCAGAAGCTTTGCCTTTGGCTTCTACTGTACCGATCACTTTGTACTCACCAATCTGCTGCGTGCAACCCTCGTCCTTGAAGAAGCGCTCATACTTATCGAAATCGCCGACCGCAGAGAAGATATATTCTCTTTGCGTGTAAGTCGCTTCCAGAGCGTTGGAAGGGAAACAGGTCGATTGCCACTTGCCTTGCAACTCTCCAGGAGTCGCGTTGAGCTTCTGACCTGTTTCGGTGGTGTTGTCATCCTTGTTGCAAGAGACGGTAGCGAGAGACATAAGGGCCAAAGAAACCAAAACTGCTGACTTAAACATTCGAGACCTCCAAAATAATGAACTAAACAATCACGATTTGCTTTGATCGAAAACGATCAAGACTTGTGAATAACGATCTCCTTTTTGGCCCGGAGGCAGAGGCGCGGATTTTGCCTAAGCCTTATCGAGGTGCAAGGGTCCGCGCAGCATTAAACGCATCGATATCGCGAGCTCCTAGCAGAGGCGAAGCACCAGCAAGAAAAGATGTGAGGAGTGCATGAGTCAAGAGTTTCATTTTTAATTTCCTTTCAACACCTCAACTGGCATCGGATGAGTCTAAGCAGCTTTCGTGCCAGATGCCTTCTGCCCGCGGTAAACGTCGATTTCCCCCGCTTTGCGCGGCTAAAGACGATTTTCAGAAGACTAAGCGGCGAAAGGCAATGCGGCTCAGCTTGTGTGTACCTGAGCACAGGCGTATCAAAAAAGAAGCATGAAGGTGAGCTCATGCATGCCAATGTGCCCTAAAAAACAAAAAAAGTGTATCCTGGAGGGGATACACTCAAGCGGAAAAAATCAAGGATGCACTCTACCTGAAAATAAGTAGACCTAAAACCGAACGGTCTTGAGGAAACGGTTCACCGCTTCGCGCGTCTCTTCTCGCTCCCATCCGTATCGGTTTTGCAGACGACCTTCCAATTCATTGAGGCGACCATCGATAAAGTCTAAATCATCTTCCGTAAGCTCCGTCCATTCTGCTTTGAGAGAGCCCCGCAGTTCTTTCCATTTCCCTTGGTTGACATTGCTATTGAACATCGCCGTACTCCCGCCACCTGTGACGATTACACAAGGTTTTTTGGGTTACCGCGACCGGAAACGAGGCGGATCAAAACCGTCCCAACAAAGAGGACGAGGCCGACCCAAAAGAGAATCTGGGCAAGACCGGCTGCACTTCCTGCTATACCGCCAAAACCTAAAAGTGCTGCCACTAAAGCCACTACTAGAAATACTAGCGCCCATCCAAACATGACGTTCCCCTTTATTTTGCGAAATCTCACGACTCTTCTGCTTTTATCCCTCTGCGCGAGCCTCTCGGGCTTTCCCTCGTCACGTTGCCAATATCGTGCCAAGCGCCTTTTCACCTTCTCGACTTACCTATGTCTGAATAATCTGAGAAAGACACCTCCTTTGCGATCGCAAGCTATCCTTGCAAGGCATATAAAGGCTGGTGATGCAGGCACTGTTCCTAAAATCCTACGCGTCGTGCAGCGCTCCGGCTACATGATGCCCCGAACTAAGTCTCTGACTCGGAGACCTTTCTGCATAATAAGTTCAATTCAGGAATGCAAAAGTCTTTGGCACGTGCTGTGCATTTACGTTCTCGAATAGCGTTGCTCAGGGAAAGCTAACGTTTCTCCTCAGGTCGCTGTTGTCACCTTACAGAATCTCGAAACGCCAGGTCTTAGGTCAGTGTGTCTAAGAGAAGCCTTGCGGTAAAATTTCCTAGGTAAAGGAGACATGTTATGCGTCTTTCTATCAAGCACTCCAGTTGTCTTGCAAGCGTGCTATTTTTCATGGCCTGTAGTTCCGTACCAGACGGATCACCGGAAGAATTTCACTTGGCTCAGGCTTCCATCGATCAAGCCAAGGACGCTGACGTCGATGATCTTCTTCCAAACACGCTGAACAGAGCTAAAAAGACTCTGAGCGAAGCTGTTGATCTCTACAAGAAAAGTGATGACAAAGATTTGGATCGCTCGGCCCGCGATCAAATTCTGCGTGAAGCCGCTGCCAAAGCCACGGAAGCGCGCGGCATCGCTGATCAGTCTATCGCCTTGAACAACCAGGTCCTCGCCTGGGACAACAAAATTGAAGACCACCAAAGCTACCAGAAAATGAGTCAGGAGATCCAAACTCTCCGTGAGCAGATCGCAGCCGCTCGTCAGGAAAGCAAGGATAGCCAAGCCAATGCTCAGACTCAAGCGGCTCAAGGCCAGACCGCAATGTCTGGTGCAGGGGTCAAGGGTCCCGTCGCGTTTTTCGGCGTGGGTGAAACTCAGGTGAAAGGGCGCTTCACGGAGTCTCTCGCCAGCATTGCGGACATGCTGAAGAAGAATACCAAAGCTCAGGTAAAACTGGTCGGCTACACGGATAGCAAAGGCGATGCAGGCCGTAACCGCGAGCTGTCGCGTATGCGAGCTGAAAGCGTCAAGAATATCTTGACCTCGATGGGTGTGGCTGAAAACCAAATCGTCATCGAAGGATACGGCGTAGACTCGTCGGTACGCGGAAAGAATGCCGGCGATGCGCAACTCGCCCGGCGCGTCGAAGCTTCGATCGTTTCAGGTGATCAAACGGAAATGTCGAGCCGCTGAATTCCCTCGCTTCGAGCATCGAAGGGGGTTCGCCCCCCTTCCTCTCTTTCTCTCTCCATCACTGACCCGGCATTCCGGCCCGAATCTTCTCGCAAAGCTCTTTCATAGAATGAGCCTTTTTTTCCAAGTGAAGAAAGCTTTCGGCATCGTCGCCGACCGAGCGGGCCGCCATTTCCATTTCGCCAGCCAAATGAGAGAGGGACGGATACCCATACGTCGCCGCAGCGCCTCGCAGCTGATGCATCGATCGTGAGAATTCTTCCCAGCGCTGATGAGCCAGCAACTTTTGACCTTCGCTCCAGCGCTCATCGAGTCCGGAAACAAATTCCGAAATCATCTGCCGATAGATCGTCTTATGATGATAGCGAGACAAGATGACCCCATCGTCCGATCCATTCTCGACCGCCACTTCCTGATTCGGCTGACTGCCGTCGCCGACGGCCACCGACGCACCGGCCTTGATAGTTCCTAGACGGCCCGTGTGAAACATGAGCAGACCAATGAGCTTTTCGATCTCGACAGGTTTCGCTAGAAAATCACTGAACCCTTGCTCGACCGCTCGCTGCTTGTCGTCGTGCAGAGCATGAGCACTGACCGCAATAATAGGCTTGGTAAAGCCGTTCGCTCGCAAGTGTCGCGTCACGGCAACGCCGTCCATTACCGGCAATTGAATATCCATCAAAACGATGTCGATGGGAAAACCTGAATTGATCTTTTCGAGCGCCTGGACCCCATCTTTTTCTATGTGAACCTGGGCACCCGCCAGCTTGAGAAAATAGGTAAAAATGCGCTGGTTATCCAACCCATCTTCGACGAGCAAGACCGAAAGATCCTTCAGTTTGCCTTCAAAAGCTTTGAGATCCTCCAGAGTGTCGTGAAATGATTGCGCTGGGACGAATTCCGCGACGAATCGACTTTCGGGTGGAATCTGTGCCGTGATCTCGCCCTGGAATGTGCTGCCCTTGTCAGGTGATGAATGGACCAAGTGTAGATCTCCTCCCAGCTGCTGGGCCAAGCGTTTGGACAAATAGAGTCCAAGGCCAGGACCTTTCGATTGACGATTAAAAGTCTGATGCGTTTGCGAAAAACGTTGAAAGATGCGATCGCGCAACTCTTCGGCGATGCCGCAGCCTGAGTCCGAAACTTCGAACTTTAGTATCAGGCGCCCCTGCTCTGTCAGACGGATCGCTGATAGTGTCAACATCACTTCTCCCTGCTCGGTGAACTTAACAGCATTTCCTAAGAGATGCACAAGGATCTGTCGCAGCCGCACCGAATCAGTGATCAGAAACTCAGGCAGAGGCTCGGCAAACACCACGCGAAAATTCACCACCTTGTCCATGAGTCGCAGCTCGATCATCGACATAACATCTCGTAACAATTGCACAAAATTGAATTCTTTGAGATGCACTTCGCTGCGCCCCGTATCGAGACTCGACAGGTCCAGCAGGTCGTCGACCAGTCCTGTCACTTGCAGGGCACAGCGCTTTAAAGCCAG
>CANJJY010000089.1 GCA_947474445.1 Oligoflexaceae bacterium | reverse complement strand
TCTGGTAGTACTGGCGCTCGAACTTGAGATTCAGGTTGAGGGCGGTCAGCGGACCGGTGATCATAGCCTTTAGCTTGTAGGTAATAGCTTTGACGTTTTTCCCTTCGCTGTCCTGAGCGAGGAGAATCATTTTGTAGGTTCCAGAATCCAGAGAATTTTTGAAATCGAGGTAGCTCCCTGAAATATTACCTTGCGAAAGTTTGATCGCGCCGGAGGAATCCATGATGAGGAAGGCATAACTGCTAGCGTCGAGGACGTCAGGAAAATCAAGTATCTGATTGTCCTTACTGACGGCCACTTCGATGGCTTCGGGACCTTCCAAGGTGATCGGCTGCCGCTTGACTTCAAGAATCCGGCCATCTTCATTGAAATAGGTCGTTTCAAGACACAGGGGCTGGAAGTAAGCGTCAGCGGGCAAAGAGAACTCAGGGTTCTTTTGAATACCTAGATCCTTGATCTCCTGGACGCAGGAGGCATCGAGGATACGCGCCCCAAACTTCGCGGCGCCTTCGACCATCGGTGGACGGTATTGACCATTAGGATCGGTAAGGACTTCGACTGTCGAAGCGATGTCGGGAGTTAGCGTCGCCGGCACCTTACCACCGACAGTTTTAATACGGACATCGTCCCGACAAGCGGGGTTCAATAGTATCAATGCTGTGGCGAGTAAAGTTTTCACGTTAGTTCCTTCGTTACATATAAAACCGAACGGCCACTACCCCCCGCAGGTTGAGTCACTGCGCAAAGTAATTCGTAAGCAGCTGAATAGGATGAGATAAAAGGGGTGTTTGGAAGTCTAATTAAATAGCGCCTGAGGCATGCCCAGAGGCATTTTTGCAGAAACGGGAGTTCCCTCGCACCAAACCATGATCAGCGAGGTAAGAGTTTGCAAAAAGATGACCAGTTGGATGTTTTAGATTTTGTGAGGTATTCAGCGTAGATAGTCGCGGATCAGGAACTTAGGGCCTCGCCGATGCTGGCTTAGGGTCATACAGTGAAGATAATCTTACTATCTGGTTAAAAATGGTCGCTGCTTAACCGAACGTCAAGCTTTGAAAGAAAGCCGTATTCGCCTCTGCCTAGTGTTTGGCAGGTGACCGGGTCCAACTTTCCTTGATGAATGACATCAAGGTCCCTGCTCATTTCTTAATCTTAACGAAAAACAGCGAGTTTATTTTTTTAACTATATTTAGTGTCTCTCCATCGTGCACAAACAATTTATTTTAATTTAAGATCCATTCATCAGGATTTTACGGTGATGCCGCATCGTCAAGGCCAACCCATTCTTGCGGAGATCAACCATGGAAGTCCTGAAAATATTTCGACAGAAGACGACAAATGCTCGCGATATCATGCATTTCGTTCACACGCGAGAAGCGACAGAACGTGACGATAGTGCCTTGGGCGGATTTCTGTTAAAAGTATTTGGCCAAGCGACCTGCGAAAACAAACCTGATGTTCCTCTCGTTCCAGGGCGTATCCAAGAGCTTCTCAATGTGTCGGGACGCCGAGCTCACGGCTCCGTTCGGATACTCGAACTGGGTGATAGGATCATCGGTAGTTATTCGTTGATCAGGCCTCAAACCGATCTGACAGGCGCCTGGTCCAACGAGGCTGCTTATTTCTGTTCCTTTGCGATCGATTCTTCTATTCAAGGATTGGGGCTAGCCGCTCTTTTGCTTATGGAAGCTCATGCACTCGCTCTCTCCTGGGAGATGAAGGCGATGCAGCTGAAAGTCGTATCGACAGCAGAGGGCCTGCATCGCCTCTACAAGAAGGCTGGGTTCTATCCTGATCCCAAAGGTGATGGTCATGAGTTTGGTTTTGACTTAAACGGCTATACTTGCGAACTGTCCTTGCTTAAGACCAATGACCTACTCAAAGTCATGTAGAGATTGAGGTTGCTTATTGAAGAGAAAGGGTCAAGGTTTGCATGAATGCTTTTCAGAAAAATATTGGGGGGACGCTGCTGATGAGCGTGGGTGCGGTGCTCTTTGCCCAGGTTTTAGCCAGCGAACCGGCAGTGTCAACCCAGGTTGGGAGCTTAGCGCGTGTCTCAATTAATTTGCTCGTATCGGTCCTGCTTTATCACGCGCTCGGTCTTCAGCATCCCGGGACGGGTCTCTGGGGAAAGCAGAGGAAGATGCTCATCGTCTGGGGACTCCTCGGCAGTTTAACTATCATTTCCTTCTTTTGTTCCCTGAGCCGCTCGGGTGTTGGAAGCGCTACCTTTCTTCTAAGCACTAGCGGGGCCTTTCTCATCCTTTTCCAGGCGCTCACGCAGCGTCGAGCTCCCTCTTATATTCAGCTCGGCATTGCGGGCGTTTGCCTGGTAGGGGCCAGTCTTGTGTCTGCTACGGATGCAACGCTGCTTGCCAATCCCGGGCTCTGGTGGGGGCTCCTATCGGGTTGCGCCGCTGCCGCCGCCTATACGCTGGTCGGCGAACATATCCGCGATGAATCAACTTTTTCGATGATGTTCTACTGGTCCGCTGTGAATCTTGTGGTTCATCTGCTGTGGCTATCGACGGGCTCGTTTAGATGGCCAGAAAAAGGCAGTTCATGGGTCTACCTAGGAGCCTCGGGTCTCATCGCCGCGCTGGGGCAATACTGGGTGACAGCTTCCTTTCAGATTAAAGATAACGCGCGCGTGGGGCTCATAGGTTATCTAGGAGGAGTCTTTAGCATGGCCATGCAGATCATCTTCCTCGGTCAATCATTTACAGTTCTTCAGTGTCTGGGAGCTGCGCTGATGATGACACCACTGCTGACCAAAGGTTTGATGGGGCGACGCCAAGGTGCTTTGTTGGGAAATTAGGTCTATCTTTTGGTTACCTGGTACCCTAACAGATGAAAGTACCCAGATTCATCGCCCTGATTCAGTCACCAGGGGCCAGTCGATCGCACCGAGATCGATGCCCTGCGGCGGGCGGAAGGACTGCCGCATCACCTGCCCATGCTTTTGCAGGCGAGCCTCGCTGAGTTCGTAGCTATACACGGCGAACTTTCCAATAGCCCCCTTGAAAAAAGAGCGACTGTCGCGCGTCCCTATTCTGAGAGGTGCGGATCCCGTGCCCGGCGTGACATCGAACTGACTCAATGCCGTGGTTTTCCGCAGAACGCCATCCTTGAAAATCTTCACGTAACCCGTCGGGTACTCGCCTGAGGTCGCTCGCGTGTTGATCACCGTCGCGACGTGGATCCATGCCCCTGTGCTCACAGGATCTTGAAAATAAGATCCCGAACCGAGTCCCCCGCTGAGATTGAAGGCATAGGCCGAGATCCGATTCGGCCGTGAGGGAGAAGCGGTGTTGTTGAAGCTATACATGCGCAAAGCGTATTCCTGCTGCGAGGCTTCGCCTTTCCCAGCCCAGTGCACATAGCCATCGCCCTCGGAGCGGGGGAAATCCAATACGTCGGGACGTATCCAGGCTTCTATCGTCAGTACGCCCGTCGTGGGCACCGATAGAGCCGCATCGGATCTGACTTCCATATACTGTGATTGTCCATCAAAGACAGTAGCTCCTTCGCCATTAGGCAGGCGAGTCCGCGGCAATCCCCGGGTTGGAAATCGATCAGCCTTATGTCCATGTCCGGACAGATCGGGTTCCCAGAGAACTTTAGCCAAGGAACCCATCGTCAAATAGAGGGTTGGTCCATCGGCGAGAATCTGATCATCGTAAGCACTCGCGGCCATCGCGCTAGAAGCCAGGCCGCCTACGATCAAAGTGAAGAGGACTCGGTTCATCATAGGGCGCCTCGTTTAGCCATTAAAATTGAATATCCCCGGGCATAAAGAATGCCGCTGAACCTAGGACTCTCAGCCAAGAGATATATTGCAATTATTTTTCGAGCGTACATTCTGACTGCCTTGCGTCTGCTTGTTGGGTCGCTCTAACTTTCCTTTTTTGAGAATTTAAAACAACTGCGTTTGTATACGACGCGACAGATCGCGCGCACACGAAGAATTGCGCGCAACATCATAAAAAATACAATGTAAAATTAACAAGACGAATCAAAACCACGATTATTTGTGCATTTTCGAAATGTCGGCCACACCGCATGAAAATGACAGTGCTAGAAGTCAGGAGCGTGCACGAGCACGTCGCGCTGAAGCAGATTCTGTCAGTTGACTGGTGTGGAGTGGAATATGCGCAAGTTGGATCGAACGTTCTCGCGACTAATTTTTAGCCTCTGGATCTTAAACTTCTCCTGCCATCAAAGCCCTAATGAAAGTGGCAATTCTCAGATCAGTAGTGAGACTAATGAACCCGGAGAGACATTCGTCAATCCGATCGTTGATCACGGTGCAGATCCTTTTGTAACGAGTCGCAATGGGGTCTACTACCGGGTTTATGCTGATGGCGTTTCTTCTATCTATGTGACGCGATTTGATCGCATCGAAAGAATGCGCGAGGAAGTCGTGACCAAGGTTTGGGAATCGAAAGCGGGGGAGCGCTATGCTCTGGAAACCTGGGCTCCTGAACTGCACTACCTGAATGGACACTGGTACATCTACTACACGGCCGGGGTGAGAGCCGATCACCGCATGTTTGTCCTGGAGAGCACCAGTGACGACCCTCAGGGGAGTTATATATGGAAAGGTATGCTCAAGCCTTCCACCGATGCCTGGGCCATTGATGGAACGGTGCTCGATCAAAATGGCAAACTTTATTTCATTTGGTCGGGTTGGGACGGAGCGCGGCCGCTGCAGCAGAATATCTATATGGCACCAATGGTGAACCCATGGACGCTGGCCCAGCCCGCTTTTATAAGACGCTACGAAGCGGAAGGCGCCTCGATCACCCATGCTCGACTCAGGGCTAGTAAAGCCGGCTCAGCGGGACAGGCGGTGAAAGAGATCGATTTTGAGGGCAGCTCTGTCGAGTTTAGAGTGCAAGCCCCGTCCTCAGGGCTCTTCGCCATCGATGTGCATTACAGCAACGGCACCGCGCGCAGCAGTCGCCACAGGATCTTCGTCAATGGGAAAGAAATAGAAGCTCTGGCCTATTCCCCCACCACCGATTGGGAAAATTGGCAAACGGCACAGATGAAGACTTGGCTCAATGCCGGCGATAACATCATTCGCTTTTTGAAAGACGAAGGCGCCGCTGAATTGGATTTCATCGAAGTGAAAGATTTTGGAGCGGATCGAGTGAGGATCGTCAGTCCCGACGAAGCATGGGAGAGGCGCGGAGGGCCTGATTTCGTGACGGAAGGACCAGAGGTTCTCAAGAAGAATGGCAAAATCCACATTATCTACTCAGCCTCCGCAAGTTGGACCGATGACTATGCTTTGGGAATGGTCACCTTTCAAGGGGGCGATGTCATGGACCCCAAAGCTTGGGTTAAAAAAGGACCCGTCTTCTCCAAAACAGCCGCGGTGTTTGGTCCTGGACATTGTTCCTTCACCACGTCACCGGATGGCACCGAAGATTGGATAATTTATCACGCCGCTGTATCCCCAGGAGCGGGATGGAACCGCAATATAAGGGCTCAGAAATTCACCTGGGATGACACGGATTCTCCCTTGTTTGGAACCCCCATCGAAGCAGGAGTACCTTTGACCGTCCCGCGTTAGGAGATCGAGCGAGCGATCTGCCCTAAGATTTGATCTGTTCCTACTCTCAGGACTTGAACTGAATTGGAGTGGCACATGAAGCAGAAGTTGATTTGGATGTTGTCCGGCCTTTGCCTCTTGTCTCTGGCGTGTTCGCGAGGATCTTCCTCAGATAATTCCTACCTGCTAGGCGATCCGAGTCAGAAAAGACCCCTTGATCTGTCCGAATATCAGACTAAGAACTCTGATGTCATCGTTCAACTTTTTAACTGGACCTTCGAAGCGATCGAACGAGAGATTCCTTTTCTCGCGGACAAAGGCTATGCCCAGATTCACGTCTCACCGCCGCAGCTGTCTATCGATTCCCGGGCCTGGTGGGGACGCTATCAACCGGTCGATTACCGCGTGATCGATGGGCCCTTGGGCAATGAAGTGCAATTCAAAAGGATGATTGATGCGGCGCATCGCAAGGGAATCAAAATCATCGTCGATCTGGTCTTGAATCACACGGCGAACCCCGATTCTCCTCTCCCGGCTGTCGCGAAAGAATTAGCCGCCCAAGATCCTTTGTTCACGGCCGGCGATTATCACCAGGATCCCTGCATCAGCGATTATAACAGCGTCGATCAAGTCCGTAGCGGGCGTATGTGCGGCGGAAGCGGCGATAAGGGACTCCCTGATCTTAATCAGAGCTCCAATCAAGTTCTCAAAAGGCAGAAGGATTATCTACTCAAGCTGATGGGATTAGGCGCCGATGGATTTCGAATCGATGCGATCAAGCATATGGAACCTGCGTATTTTGCCCGCTTGTTTACGCCTGACATCAGAAAGGGCCGTTTGGTTTTTGGCGAAATCATCGCTGATGCTTCCGCCTACGATCGCGACATCAAACCCTATCTCGAGTCTAATGAGTTTGCTTACTATGATTTTCCCTTGCGCGATACGGTTCAAAAGGCATTCGGCATCGGAGGTGATCTGTCAGTCCTTGGCGACAGTGCGGCCTTACGCAACGGCAAAAAAGAACTGCCTCTCGATCGCTCCATCACCTTTGTCATGAACCACGATATTCCTAACAACGCAGGATTTAGAAGTATGATCCTCGAGTCTTCGGATGAAGCTCTCGCCTATGCCTACCTGCTCGGACGCGGCGAAGGAATTCCCTACGTTTACTCCGACCAGGGAATCGATCGCGAGGCCGGACTCGTCGATAGCCGCTGGGCTCACTACCATCGACGCCCTGACGTCCAAAGTATGGTGTTCTTTCATAATGCAACAAGTGGAGAATCAGCGACTCTGGTATCAGCGGATGTCTGTCACATTGCGATTCAGCGTGGGAGTCGGGGGCTTCTGGCCATCAATAAATGTGGCGATGCGATCGATAAGTTCGTGAAGGCCCCGTTTCCACTCGGCCATGAACTGCAGGATGTGCTGGGCGCGAGTGAGACGATTCAAATCGAAGGGGAGTATCTGCATCTCGTGATCCCGCCGCGGTCCGCGGTGATGCTCCTCGATCTCGCCCCGTTTAAGCGTCAGTGATCGACGTCTTTGGAGCGAGCGCTGCGAGCGGAGTCTTTGAATCGCATCGTACTGAAGTCAGCCGGATGCCGAGCCCAATGCTGTTGGTAGAAGCTGCGTATCAGGGGCCAGTCTTTGTCTGCATCGCCCGATATCCTGATCGTCGGACCTATGCCGATGACTTTGTCAGCATAGTTGATAAAGGCGAGAGCCAGGGGCAATTCGGTCTTCGTTGCGATGAGATAAAAGCCCCGCTTCCAGTGATCGGTCCAATGGCGGGTCCCTTCGGGGGCGAGGACGAGAATCATGTCCTGTTTTTGAGCCATAGCAGCGATCGTGTGCTCGACGAGACGATGGGGGTGGGCGCGGTCGACAGGAATGCCTCCCATGCTCCGCAATAGGCGCCCGATCCAGCCCACGAAGATCGTATGTTTGGCGAACCAATGCGTCTTCCCCATCATGCGCCAGTGGAGCCCCAGCGCGAGAAAAAGGAAGAAATCCCAGTTCGAAGTGTGGGGCGCCGTGATCACGATGTATTTGGGGAGAGAGGGGAGCTCTCCTTCAATTTTCCAGCCAGATGCTTTCAAAAAAATGCCAGCGACGATACTGAAGACTTTTGCAAGCAAAGCGTTTTCCTTCCCTACCTATCTCGGCCGTGAGCGAGGGATACTAGTCCTCCTTCGTTAAGTCGACGATAACTTCGTTGCTTGTCTCTAAAAAATGCTCATTGACCAGGAGTCAACTCCGCTTTTTTAGAGCCTTCGCGCCTTGTTCTCCCCGACTTAACGAAGTAGGACTAGAGCCTGTCTCAAAAAGGCGATCTCTTCGTTGCTTGTCAGAAAAAAATCCTCATTTACCAAATGTAAACTCCGGTTTTTTTCTTTCGCGCGCCTTGATATCCCCTTTTTGAGGCAGGCTCTATTATCTTAGCAGAAGTGAGGGGCGAGGGAATCAGATCCGCCACCAGCGATGGCGGCTAACGCTGAAAAACAAACTTGCCAATGACCGAAATCAAAAGCTGGCGATTAATCGGTTTGGTGAGGTGCTCGTTGCAGCCTGCTCCCAGCGAGCGCTCCTGCTCTTCTTTGAGAGCGTGAGCCGTCAAAGCTATGATGGGTTTGTCATAACCGACTCTTCGTAACCTCTGCGTGGCGCTGTACCCGTCGAGGACGGGCATCTGGATGTCCATCAGGACGATGTGAAAATCCTGTTTAAGCGCCATATCGAAGGCTTCGAGTCCATTACGCGCGATTTCAACCAAAGCTCCTTCGGCCGTGAGGAAGCGCTTGATCAAAACCTGATTGTCCGGCGAATCTTCGGCGAGCAGCACCCGTATGCCGAACAGGTATTTTTCTTCTTCGCTCTGCAGGGATTTCGATCCTTGGCTTCCATGGTCGCGTGGCTCACGCAGACTTTGAAGATTGGCCTTAATCGTGGCGAGAAAGGTACTGCCAGCTCCTTCTTCGGTCGACTCGAGCACTAGATCACCGCCCATTAGATCACAGAGGCTCCGGGAAAGCGCAAGGCCGAGGCCTGTGCCTCCGAACCGGCGTGACAGAGAGTTATCCGCCTGGGAAAAGGGTGCGAACAACCTCTGGAGATTTTCCTGGGAGATACCGATCCCTGTGTCCTTCACCCGCATATCTATAAAGCAATCTTGACCCACACAGCGCGAGGACAGGGCAATCTCGATCTTCCCGCGATGGGTGAATTTGATGGCATTCACCAGCAGATTCGACAGGACCTGATAGATTCTGGTCGGATCCGAGCAGATGCGATCCGGCACAGAGCTAGGCAAGGGCGCGACGTGGAGAGCAAGCCCTTTTTGTTCTGCGCTCGACCGCAGCAAGCGCACGACTTCCATGAGGACGCTGCTGAGCGACAGCGGGATTTCTTCAATCTCGAGCTTTCGGACTTCGACCTTAGACATGTCCAGGATGTCGTTGATCAAAGTCGAAAGATGCCGCCCGTTGCGGCTGATGACATCGGCGAATTCAATGCGATCGGCCAGGCTCGACTTCTGGTATCAGCGGCGATGTCTTTGCTCCAAGATGCGCGTGACGTCTGCCAGATGGAGGTTTCTCGCGCGGAGGAGAACCATCAAATGAAACACCAAATCCGCGGCTTCGCCGAGCAAGGCCTCATCGTTTTCGACAAGGGCGGCGATCGCGACTTCAACGCCTTCTTCGCCCACTTTTTGAGCCATTTTCTTCAAGCCGCCCTCAAAGAGCTGCGTGGTATAGGATCCGGCGGGACGTTTGATCGAGCGCTGATCGATGGTGTCATCGAGTTCATTGAGAAACTGCAAGTTAGAGCTAGAGCTTCGCTCTCCCCAGCAGGTTTCCGTTCCCGTATGACAGGTAGGACCCTGCGGCTTAGCTTCGATCAGGAGCGTATCGCCATCGCAGTCTAATCGCAGGCTCTTTAAGAGCAGAGTATGGCCCGAGGTCTCACCTTTGGTCCAAATCTTCTGGCGGCTGCGACTGTAAAAGGTCACGAGACCTTTCGCCTGCGTGATCTCCAAGGCTTCTTGGTTCATATAGCCGAGCATGAGGACACTGCCGTCTGTAGGGTCTTGAACGATGGCTGGAATCAAACCCGCAGGGTCTTTGCTCCAGTCGATGCGCGTCGTGTCTATCATAGGCGTACGATGACCCCCTTGCTGTCGAGGTAGTGTTTGAGATCGGAAATTTGAACTTCCCCGCGATGGAAAATGCCTGCGGCTAAGGCAGCATCGACCCGCGCTGTAGAGAAGGCTGTGTAAAAGTCTTCCATCTTCCCCGCTCCGCCCGAAGCGACGAGGGGCACCCGACAGATCGCGCGCACGGCGTTCAGTTGCTCGATGTCATATCC
The DNA here is from genome assembly GCA_947474445.1 of Oligoflexaceae bacterium. Taxonomy (GTDB): domain Bacteria; phylum Bdellovibrionota_B; class Oligoflexia; order Oligoflexales; family Oligoflexaceae; genus Oligoflexus. Next base: position 2,627 of record CANJJY010000089.1, on the reverse strand, counting down.
CTGCTTGGTGCCATCGGCGGCCATGCAGTTGAGCACGATTTCTCCGGCGCCGCGATCTTGCACCTCGCGCACCCAATCGAGTGTGCGGCGGCCCGCATTTTGGGCCGTGCTCTCGCTACCGGTATATTTCCAGATGTAATAGTCGCCGTCATGGACGAGCGTGTCGATGCCGATCACCACACACTGAATGCCAAACTCAGCGGCGAGCTGATCGATCAAGTCAGGATGTTCAATCGCCGGTGAATTGATCGAAACCTTGTCAGCCCCCGCGTGTAGGATGCGTCTTGCATCATCGACGGATCGAATACCGCCAGCGACGCAAAAGGGAATATCGAGCACCTGAGCGGTCGCTTCAATCCAGCTGGTGTCGACCGTGCGTTTCTCGGCGCTCGCGGTGATGTCGTAGAAGACTAGTTCATCGGCACCCGCATCGCGATAGCGCTGCGCTAACTCGAGAATACCTCCGAGATCGACGTGATCGCGGAACTTGACTCCTTTGACGACGCGCCCGTCTCTGACATCGAGACAAGGTATGATACGTTTTGCGAGCATGACCGATCCTCCTGAGAAAGCAGTTGACGTTGAGACGCGTTCAACGCGCGCTGGCCAAGACATCTTCGAGACGCACGCCGCCCTCATAGAGAGCTTTGCCGATGATCGCGCCGCCGATGCCAGCCGCCTTCAGTTGGCTGATATCGCTCACTCCCCGGACGCCGCCCGAGGCGAGGAAGGTGAGGCTCGGAAATTGCTTTTGCAATTGACTGTAAAGGTCAAAGTTCGGACCTTTCAGCATTCCATCTTTGCTGATGTCTGTGCAGAGCACCTGCTGGAGGCCCGAGGCGAGGTAGCGCTTCAAAACCTCTTCCGCGGTCAGAGGCGACAGTTCCTGCCAGCCATGGGTTGCCACTCGGGCCACTCCTTCTGCATCGAGCTGTACATCGAGGCCGAGCGTGAGGCGATCGCCGCTGAACTGTTCAAAGAAGCGTTGGGTCAAGGCCTGATCGTGAATCGCTAAACTCCCTATCACCACGCGCTCAACGCCGGCCTGCAGGAGAGCTTCAATGTGTTCGGCTTTGCGCACGCCGCCACCGGCCTGCATGCGAAGGCCGCTCTCTTGCGCCAGTTTTTCTAAAAGGGGCAGCTGCTGCGGCGCTGCTTCGCGCGCTCCGTCGAGATCGACAATGTGCAGGTAGGTCGCGCCGCTCTCTGCAAAGGCGCGTGCGACAGCCAGCGGGTCCGAGCCGTAGGTCGTCTTTTGATCGAAACGTCCCTGTGACAGGCGAACGACCTGGCCTCCGATCAAATCAATAGCGGGATATATTTTCATAGGGCACAAAAATTCCTTAAGATAGACAGCCCAACAGGGCCAGATCGTTCGGGGTGAAATTGCGTTCCAAAAAAATTGTCTCGCCCGACGATGGCCGGAATCTCTTCACCGTAAAAGCTCGACGCCATGACTGCTGCGTTCATCGGTGCGCGAAAGGAATGCACGAAGTAGACGCGATCATCGAGAAAAATCCCGCGGAGCAGGGGCGAACTCGGATCGTCCAGACGCAGAGTATTCCAACCCATGTGGGGGAGGGGAAGTCCCGCTGCGCTGATCTTTGCCACGCGCCCGGGCAAGATGCCGAGGCCGGGCGTGTCGCCCTCTTCCGATGAATCGTAAAGAATCTGCATGCCGAGACAGATGCCGAGTACCGGCTGCGTGAGCGCGCGAATCACGGGGACTAGGCCCAGTTCATGAAGGCGACGCATCGAAGCTTGGGCATGTCCGACGCCGGGGAGGATCACATGCGAAGCCTGACGGATGACTTCGGGATCGGTCGTGGCGCAGAAAGGGGTCTCTGTTCTCTGGATCGCATAGATCACCGAGTTCAGATTGGCGACCGCGGTGTCGATGACGGCGATCATAGTATTCCTTTCGTCGAGGGCAGCTCGAAATCGTTTTGCAGCTTGATCGCCTGCCGAAGGGCGCGCGCGAAAGCCTTGAAGATTCCTTCGACGATATGATGATCGTTGCTTCCCTTGGCTTGGATATGGATGTTGGCTCCCAGAGTTTCGGCGAGGGAGCGGAAAAAATGGGGGACCATTTCGGTTGAAAGGGTACCGACCTTCTGGCGACTGAAGCTCGCCTCAAAGACTGCGAAGGGGCGACCGCCGAGGTCAATCAGAACCCGCGCTTCCGCCTCGTCCATCGGCACGGCGAAGCCGTAACGGTGAATCCCGCGCTTATCACCGAGCGCTTGTTTCAAGGCTTGACCCAAGACGAGGCCAATATCCTCGACGCTGTGATGATCGTCGATATGGTGATCGCCCTGACAGGTAATCGTCAGAGAGAATCCAGCATGTTTGGCGATTTGTTCGATCATGTGATCCAAAAAGCCTATGCCTGTCGCGACTGAGACCGGTTGTGATTTGTCGAGGTTGACCGCGATTTCGATCGCCGTTTCCTTGCTGACGCGCGCGACTTTCGCTTTCCTATCGCTCCGGAGCAGAAGGTCGGCAATGTCGGGCCATCCAAGCAGGTCTTCGCCGACGGTTTCAGGAGCGACCCGGAGGCCTCTGAGCCCCATATTCTGCGCCAGCTCCATATCAGTGGCGCGATCACCGATCACCGCCGAAGCTTG
>CANJJY010000088.1 GCA_947474445.1 Oligoflexaceae bacterium | reverse complement strand
GCTGGCAAGACCAGGGATTTCCGCGTAAGTATCTTTGCCGGAAAATTCCAGGGCGCCACCGCGAAAGCCCTTGAGCCAGCGCGTTTGTCCGTGGATGATCGCATCGAGGTGGTGCTCCGACCGATCGCTGATGACCTTGCCTTCATTGGCATCCATAGAATACCAGAGAAGCGGCGCAGGATCACTCAGGGTTTCCGCCCCAGCGCGGACCTCGAAGAGGCTGCAGACCAGCAGTGACGAGGCGATGAAGCGAACGATAGGCGGTGACCAGACTCGTTTCATGTTTACTCCCCCCTAAGAATTCAGCCCAAAAAAAAGCGATAGTGGATAACTTCGAGTTGCGTTGACAGACGCCTCGATAAGCCTTGATCTCTTGCTTTTGCCATTGGTTCACATATGCAGCCGCTCGCTCGAATATTCGAGGACGACTGGAGGCCCCAGCCGCATGCGACTGTGGGCCAAATCCTATCGAGGTCATGACCTCTCACACAGTTTCTGCGGCGATCGACGGAAAGTAGGCCCTACAATAGTTTCGCAGGTTTCCGCGCCGAGAAATTGTGAAATTTTCTAAAGCTTAAATATCAATTATTCCTGTCTGTATCTTGCGACTCAGCATAAACAAAAATGTAGTCTGTGTAAAGCGTCCTATGTTCAGTTGTGTTTTTTGTAAATATCCTCTAAAGCCTAAAACAAATGCTTTAAGCAATTTTCAAAAGGAGCAAGACATGCAGAGGGGCACACTGATTCGTTCGGCATTTGCACTGGTACTATCCTGTTCGACGGCTCTGATGGCCAAAGAGAGGGTCGTAGGCTTTACCCAGATCGGAGCGGAAAGCGCATGGCGCACGGCGGAAACGGAGTCGATTAAATCAACGGCCAAGGAATTGGGTGTGAATCTGAAGTTTTCGGATGCACAGGGCAAGCAAGAAAATCAGATCAAGGCTTTGAGGTCCTTTATCGCGCAGAAGGTTGATGCTATCATCCTCGCACCGGTCGTCGAAACAGGTTGGGAGCCGGTCCTTCGCGAAGCGAAAAAGGCTAAGATCCCCGTCGTTCTAGTCGATCGCGGTGTGAAAGTCTCCGATGAATCTCTCTATGCGACCTTGATTTCTTCAGACTTCGTCTACGAAGGCCGTGAAGCTGGCAAATGGCTGGCGAAACGTACCAACGGCAAAGCGCGGATCGTCGAACTTCAGGGAACTCCTGGCGCAGCGCCGGCGATCGACAGAAAGAAAGGATTTGCGGAAGGCATCCAAGAACATCCCGACATGAAAATAGTCAAATCGCAAACAGGTAATTTCAATCGGGCCGATGGCAAGCAAGTGATGGAAGCGTTTTTGAAGTCGGAAGGTAAAAACATTGATGCCGTGTTCGCCCACAACGATGATATGGCCTTGGGTGCGATTCAAGCGATCGAAGAAGCTGGACTGAAGCCAGGCAAAGATATACTCATCGTGTCGATCGACGGCGTGAAGAGTGCCTTTGAAGCGATGATGGCTGGCAAGCTGAATAGCACTGTCGAGTGCAGTCCATTGCTGGGGCCCAAAGCTTTCGCTGCGATCGATCGTGCGCTGAAAGGCGAAACGCTGGAAAAGTGGATCAAGCAAGAAGATCGCGTGTTCCCACAAGAATTGGCAGCGGCTGAAATCAGTTCAAGGAAGTACTAAACACATGCAAGAACCACTCTCACCCATCTTGACCGTCAAAGCGATCAGTAAAAGCTTTCCGGGGGTGAGGGCTCTCTCCGCTGTGGATTTTCAACTGAACCGGGGCGAAATCCACTCACTCATGGGTGAAAACGGCGCCGGTAAATCTACGCTGATCAAGGTGCTCACCGGCGTCTATCAAAAAGACGCCGGTGAGTGCTTCCTCGATGGCAAGCGGATAGCCCCTGTGACCCCAAAAGAGGCTCAGGATCTGGGAATCAGCACGGTTTACCAAGAGGTCAACCTGATTCCCAGCCTCACCGTCGCTGAAAATATTTATGTAGGACGCCATCCGACCAAACAGGGGCGGATTCCCTGGTCGGTGATCAAGGAGGGGGCTCGGGCCGCGCTTGCGCGTCTCGATATCCATATCGACGTCACCGAGCAGCTCGGCAGTTTTTCGATCGCCTTGCAGCAGATGGTCGCCATCGCGCGAGCGCTCGACACCTCCTCGCAAGTTCTCATTCTCGACGAACCGACCTCGAGTCTCGATCCGAGCGAAGTCGAGATGCTGTTTCGCGTCATGCGCAAGCTGCGAGACGAGGGGATGGGGATCGTCTTTGTCAGCCATTTCCTCGATCAAGTGTACGCCATTTGCGATCGCATCACGGTTCTGCGCAACGGTCAGCTGGTAGGCGCCTATAACACGGCCGAGCTTCCTCGGATGGAACTCGTCGCAAAAATGATGGGCAAACAGCTGGCGGCGCTCGACACGCAAAAATCGCAGCCCAGTCCAGAAGCGCGCACTGGCGCGAGCGCTCGACCTCTGGTGCGGGCCGCAGGTCTGGGTAAGAAGGGTTCCATCGAGCCCTTGGATCTCAACATTCAAGCGGGCGAAATCCTCGGCCTCGCCGGTCTCCTGGGCTCAGGCCGCACCGAAGTCGCGAAGCTGCTCTTTGGCATCGACAAGAAAGATCAAGGCGAAATCATCGTCGACAATGTTCCCGTGGCGATCCATTCACCGCGCGACGCTTTGTTTCAAGGTTTTGCCTTCTGTCCTGAAGATAGAAAGAGCTCCGGCATCGTCGAAGATCTCAGCGTGCGGGAAAACATCTGCCTCGCCCTGCAGGCCAAACGCGGTTGGACGCGGCCTCTGTCTCGAAAGCGGCAGGATGAACTCGCGGATTATTACATCAAGGCCCTGAATATCAAGGTCGCTGATGCCGAGCAAAAGATCGGTACCCTGAGCGGGGGCAATCAGCAGAAGGTCATCATCGCGCGCTGGCTCGCCGCCGAACCGCGGTTTCTGATTTTGGATGAGCCGACGCGAGGCATCGACGTCGGCGCCAAAGCGGAGATCACCAAACTGATCCAATCGCTCGCCGATAAGGGGATGGCGATCCTGCTTATTTCAGCCGAATGGCACGAGCTGATCCGATCGTGCACCCGCCTCGTCGTGATGCGCGATCGCAAGAAGATCAAAGAACTCAAAGGCCAGCAGGTCAACGAATCAGAAATCATGCATGCGATTGCGGAGGGCGGATGAGTCAGCAAGGAAGCGATATAAGCTTAGGCAAGGGTCAAGGCCAAAGCAAGGGGCGAGAGATCTGGGACCGCATGCGCACTTCACCTCTGCGTTGGCCGCTCCTGGTGCTGTTCGCGCTGCTCGTCTTCAACTTGGTATTCAACCCGCATTTTTTCCAAATTGAAATCAAGGATGGGCATCTCTATGGGAGTTTGATCGATATCCTCAACCGAGCGGCGCCGGTGCTGCTGATGGCGATGGGCATGACCCTCGTCATTGCCACCGGGGGCATCGATATCTCGGTCGGCTCGGTGATGGCGGTGGCAGGTAGCATCGCCGGTGTGCTCCTCACGCAATTTCATCTCCCCCTGCCGGCTGTTATCCTCATCCCCCTCCTGGTCGCCGGGTTACTTGGGGCCTGGAATGGTTTTATGGTGGCCGTCGTCGGGATTCAACCCATCGTCGTGACCCTCATCCTTTTTGTGGCGGGACGGGGCATTGCTGAGCTCATCACCGATGGCCAGATCGTCGTCTTTGAAAATCGCGCCTTTGAATATATAGGCAATGGATTTCTTTTCGGTCTGCCTTTCACGATCGCGATCGTGGCCAGCGTGTTTCTCGGACTCAGTTGGCTGACGCGTGGCGGAGCTCTCGGCATGTTTATCGAAGCAGTCGGTGGCAACGCGCGCTCGAGCTATTACGCGGGCATCAAAGCCGGTGCGGTCAAAGTATTTGTCTACACCTGCTCGGCCGTCTGTGCAGGAGGAGCTGGACTGATCAGTGCGGCGACGATCAAGGCGGCTGATCCCCATTCTTCGGGACTCGGACTGGAGCTCAATGCCATCCTCTCGGTGGTCATCGGCGGGACTTCGATGAATGGGGGCAAGTTTTCTCTCGCCGGTACGGTGGTGGGGGCCTTGATCCTGCAAGGACTGCTCACGACCATCCTCACACAGGGCGTTCCCGTTCAGGCGAATCTGGTGATCGAAGCTTCCGTTGTCCTGTTTGTCTGTTTGATTCAGTCGCCGCGCTTTAGGCAGCAGATGCAGACGCTGATCTTTCGGTGGACACGGAGTCAGCCCTCCCTTGCTCAACCTACAGGAGACGCTTGATGTATCTGCCTTTTAAGCAAAGATATATTCCCATCGTCGCGACGATTCTGATCTGTCTTCTCCTCTATGGAGTAGCGGCGGTGACCTACCCGGGTTTTCTCTCGCTGCAGGTCCTCGTCAACTTCATCTATGATAATTCTTTTATCGGCATCATCGCGCTCGGTATGACCTTTGTGATCCTCACCGGGGGCATCGATCTCTCTGTGGGCAGCATGGTGGCTTTCTCAGGGGTGTTGATTGCGACCCTTACAGAAGGTCTGCATTTTCACCCGGCCGTGGCGATCGCCCTCGCTCTGGCTGCGGGAACCATCTTTGGCTTATTGATGGGCTGCATCATTCATTTCTATGAAGCGCCGCCCTTTATCGTCACGCTCGGGGGGATGTTTTTAGCCCGTGGACTGGCGCAGATCATGAGTCTCGAATCGATCCCGATCTATCACCCATTCTTTGAAAAGGTGAATGCTCTCGGTATCAACCTCAATGAAGAAGTTCTGCTGCCGGCACTGGCCCTGATCTTTCTCGCCGTCTTTGCGATCGCGGTTTATATCGCGCATTTGACCCGCTTTGGACGGAATGTCTACGCCATTGGCGGCAACTTGCATTCGGCCACTCTCCTCGGCGTGCCGATTGGCAAGACGCGTCTGCTCGTCTATGCCTTCAGTGGCTTTCTTTCCGCCTTGGGTGGTGCAGTCTATACCTTTTACACCAGTGCTGGATATGGGTTGGCAGGATTGGGCCTCGAATTAGATGCCATTGCCGCCGTCGTGATCGGGGGGACCTTGATCACGGGTGGGGTGGGTTATGTCGCGGGGACTCTCATCGGCGTCCTCATCCTGGGTATCATTCAGACCTTCATCAGTTTCAATGGCAATCTCAGCTCGCACTGGACGCGGATCGTGATCGGGGTCTTGATCACGGCCTTCATCCTCCTCCAGAAGCTGTTTTCGAGCATAAATCTCAAACAGAAACCGGCAAAGTCGGCAAAGGCTCAAGTCAATCGATCGAACTCATCTCTGGCGAGCCATTCGAGTTCTTGATCTCGCCTTTTTGAGGCAGGCTTCAGATTTTCTTGCAGAAAAGACCTTTGAGATACAGAGATTCGGGAAAGTTAAGAAGCACCGGGTGGTCATCGGCTTGCGAGAGATGATGGAGGATTTGAACTTCGCAGCGCGCATCGACGCCCGCTCCAAAAATCACTTTTTGAAAGAGATCGCGACTGAGCAGTCCGGAACAGGAAAAAGTCGCGAGGTGGCCGCCCGGTCGCAAGAGCTGAAAGGCCAAAAGGTTTAAATCTTTATACCCCCGGCAGGCCCGATCGAGATGGTGCTTGTCCGAAACGAATTTAGGCGGATCCATAACGATCAAATCAAACTGTGTGCCCGCGCTGCGCAGTTGCCTCAGGTAGGAAAACACATCGGCTCGCACCGTTTCATGTTCGCCTTCCGCGGCATTCGCCTTCCAGTTGTGTTCAGCTAGATCCAAGGCAGGTCGACTCTCATCGACCGAGACCACGCGCTTGGCACCGGCAACGCCGGCCGCACAGCTGAATCCGCCGGTGTAGGCAAAGCAATTCAAGACTTCTGCGCCTTCAGCATATCGTCCGACCAGACTGCGATTGATGCGCTGATCCAGGTAAAAGCCGGTCTTATGCCCTTCCCAGAGATCGATGCGATAGCGAAGTCCTTCTTCCCAAGCCTCGATCCCGCCGCTGGCAGGCCATTCGCCAAAGATGATTTCTTTGCGCGGCTCGAGGCCTTCCTTGGTGCGGATCGCTTCATCGCTGCGTTCGATGATACCGAGTGGCTTCAGCTCGCTCTGGATCGCCGCGATGATCGCAGCCCTATGCACGTCCATGCCGAGGGTGAGAATCTGGAAGACCACCCAATCACCGTAGCGATCGACGATCAATCCAGGCAAGAGATCGGCTTCGGAAGCGACGACGCGCTGCATCGTGTTCCGCTCACTCCGCAGATTCGCGCGGCGTTGCCAGGCGGCGCCGAGACGCTGCTTGATCAAATCAGCATCGAATTCAACGGCCGCATCCCGACTGAAAACCCGTGCGACGATGGATGACTGCGGATTGTAGTAGGCCCCGGCGAGAAACTGGCCCTTGTGGTCGACGACATCGACGTTGGCTCCCGCTGCCGGAGAGCCGCGCAAGGTTTGGACCGCGCCCGAAAAAAGCCACGGGTGACCTTGATTCACAGATTTTTCCTTGCCTGCTTTCAAGACCAGCTGAGCTCTTTGATTTTGCATCTTTTTTTCCTAGATTACATGCCGAGGCGGGCGGAGTGTAACAGAGGCGTTTCGTTCGGAGAAGAACGATTCGCCTCAGACGTCAGAGGAAGGAATTATTTTTGCTGGTAATACGTGTAGGTCGTCGTGCAATTGCCGAGAAAAATGCCGCCATCCGTACCAGTCTTGAGGCAGAGGCCACTGGCGACGTTCTTGATTTTGCTGGTTCCCGCCGTCGTGGCATCGACGAAGGTGAACATCTCGAGGGGATCCCCCGTCCGTTTACAGACCTGCTGGACGAGTCGCGTTTTCTCCGTGACGGCGTTGCCTTCTAGAGTTAAACACTTGTTACTATTGACGTTGACAATGCGTGACGCATTGGCAGCAGTCGTTTCGATGACAAACTGTTGGCTGGTCGTCCCCTTACAGGGATAGGCAATCAGCGCTGCCCCTGCCGCTGCTGAAGCATCCAGAAAGTCGAGGCAGTCGGTGCCATAGACGAGATTGAGTTTGCCGCTCGTTTTCGCCGTGGCCCCTGCCGCTTGCGCCGCTTTGGCTGCAGCAGCCGCCTTGTCGATTTCCGCCTGTTTTGCCGCAGCTTCTTCGGCTGCTTTGACTTTTTCAAGTTCAGCTTGCTTGGCCTTTTCCAATTCAAGTTCAGCCGTTTTTTTCGCCAGTTCTTCCTGGACGCGCTGGCGTTCCTCGGCGCTCATTTTGGAATTGCTGTCGAGTTCCTTGTTCAGCGCTTCGAGAGATTTCTGCAAGTCTTCGACGTTTTTCTTGGCCGCATCGAGATCTTTCTGCGTCGTGCTCGTCTCGGAGCCTTGAACCGGTTTGGATTCCCCTTGTGCAGCCTGCGCTTTGGAACTAGCGATCGTATCTTCAACGCGCGGGACACTCGAGGTCGGCCCACAAGCGAACAGCATGAAGCTGAGGACGATTAAACTAAATTTCTTTGCAATAAGCATAAGCAAGCCCCTGCCAGCAAATTTGAGATTCAATCCTTACTTACAAAAATTGTTCCACTTTGCGAGAAAAGGGTGGGGGAGGTCGCAAGCGATGGAAATGATTCAGGGCCGAGAAGCTCTGCTGCATCCCTGTTTGCGGGCCGCTGTCAGGTCTTACAAAGAAAGCAAAATGTTCTCGAAGGTTTATCTTAAATTGGCTATAAACTTCCAGCGTGTAAGAATTATACAGACGGAGTATGTCTCTTAAATCGAGTCCCATCAAGGATTTGCCCGGATCCCAAGACCTGAGATGTTGCGTGCGACGCGATAGTTTGTATGAAAGGGCGACAAACCACTCGCTCATTTAGCCTGAGAAAGGTTCACCATGAGATTAAGTCCCAGCTTACTGCGAGCCCCGATTTTAAACGGAGTGTTCCTGATGCTTTTCGCCGTCGGGGCTGCCTCCTGCCTCGATTCGAGCGGCCCGTCGACGCCCACTCCCGCTGCGGGACCTCAGGCGCCGTCTAATCCTAGCATCGCCCTCACTAGTCCAGAAGTGCAGTTGCCTATTCCCTTAGCCCTGCTCGGTGATGGCCAAAGCGCAGCGCAAAAGGTGCAGATCAATATCTTCAAGGTCGAAGGCGGCCTGCGCGGTGAAGCCCTCAAGGAACCCTTCGAGTTCGGCGTCAATGCCGAAAGCCTCTATACCTTGAGCGGTCTCGAAGCAGGACCTCTGGAAATTTCTGCGACGGTCACCGATGCTAGTGGTCAAACCCTCGCGGAAGGGGCGATGCGAGCCAACATCGTGGCGGGTTTACAAACGCTTCCGGAGCTCATTTTAAGGAGGCAGCCCGCGCCGAGCGAAACCGAAGCGCGCCCGGTTCTTCTCGATCTCACGCTGAATCTCACGATCAAAGGTCCGCCGGCTCCCCCTGAGCCGACTGAACCGGCCGTCGTTCGCGCGGCTCTTAAGGCTTCCAGCTGTCTCGGTTGCCACAGCCAAAGGTCGGCACGGGGTGGTCTGGTGCTTGAAAAATTTCCTTATCAAACTCAGAACACGGCCCTCAGCGCCGGTGGTCAGGTCGCAATAGTCCGCGAAATGGCAGCGCGCATGAGTTCGACCGATGCGCCTATGCCTCCCACGGGTTTTCCTGCGACCAAACCTGAAAATATCAAGATCATCGAAGCATTCGCTGAGAGTTTGACTGCCACTGCGGAGGCGAGTGCCCGTCCAGCGACGGAAGCCAGCGCTCCGCTGGACGAAAAATCGATCGCAGCAGCCTCGCTGGAGATCAAGCTCGGTGCGGCCAGCCGTATCGTTTTACCTCTGCAAAAAGACGGTCTTACCTTTCGGGCCGATGCGACGCCCGGTCTGATTGCAGGCCAGAGCTACCATTACAGCCTGCGCGTTTACGATCCGCAAAATCTGGTTTTGCTCGATCTGCCTGACGCTGTTTTCACCGTCCCTGCAGATGGAAAAGTCAATTTGCTTCAGGACATGAACGCCAGCCGCGGCGGTTGATCTCCTGCATCCAGTCCCATATTCCGCAAAAAAGAAGAGCCGGCTTCCCTTTCCGAGAAGCCGGCCCTCAAAACTGAGACCGTTCATGCCTGAATCCTGAGAATTCAATCCCATGGGGGGACACTCGGATCCTATCAGACTGCGACAAATTGAATTGACTAGAATCTCGCTAAGCGCCGATAAAGCTCTTTTCTTTGGCGGAACGCTCGGCTAAGGTTCGACATCACAGTCAACTGTGGCTTTCACGCTGAAATGTCAGGTCTTTTAGGGAGTCCATTCATGGTGCGGTCGCCGCTTCGTCATTTCATCGCTATCGTCCTTTGCTCGCTTGTGAGCTCCCTCAGTCTTCACGCATCGGCGGCCAGCCTTGAATCCGTCAAGCAGAGAGGGTCTATTCGCATCGGAGTCGAACCGGGTTTTTTGCCCTTTGAGATGCAAACTCCGAAAGGCGAATGGGTAGGCTTCGATGTGGCGATGATGCAAGCCTTTGCGCAAAGCCTCGGCGTGAAAGCGGATTTTGTTGGGGCCAAGTGGGATGGCATTATCCCTGGATTGATGGCGGGCAAATACGATGTCATCACCTCGGGAATGACCATCACCGATGATAGGGCCAAGACAGTTCTCTTCAGTGATCCCTACTACGAGGCTGGACTCAAAGTTCTCGTCGCTAAAAAGCTAGCGGGCACCGCGAAGACTCTTGACGATGTGGATCAAGCTCAGCACACCGTCGTCGTGAAGCTCGGGACGACGGGCGACATCTTTGTGACGAAGACCCTGAAAAAAGCCAAAATCCGGCGGCTCGATAGCGAAGCTGACGCCGCTCAATCTGTACTGCTCGGCAAGGCGGATGCCTTTATCTACGATCGTCCTTACCTGGAAATCTATGAGAGTGGACAGAAGGGAAAGGTCGCGCTGCTAGCTCCCCTCGTATCGACCGAGCATTTCGGAGTCGCCGCTAAGAAATCTGATGTAGCTCTCATGAACGCCTTCAACGCTTTTCTCAAAGATTGGCGAGCCAAAGGCGAGTATGACAAGGCGTATAAGGCGATGTTCGTCGACCTCACCTGGAAAAGTCAATTTCCGCAGTTGTTCTGAGTCAGCATGCATCCCAAATCCCTGCCCTGGTACTGGACTCTTCTCAGTTTTCTCCTGCTCGCGAGCGGTGGGTTGGTGCTCGCCTACAGCTTTAAAAAGCTGGATTACGCCTGGGATTTTCATTTCCTGAGCTCCTACATCTGGGAACCCGAGACGCAGCGACCGGGGCTCCTCTTGCAGGGGCTTTGGGGTACGATCTATATCAGCGTCCTCAGCATCCTGGGCGGCATCGTCTTCGGTATATTAGTGGGGCTCTGCATGCTCGCCCCGGAGCCTTTGACCCGATCGGCCGCGACGGTGTTCGTCGATATCTTTCGCAATACGCCCGTCCTCGTCCAGTTGTATGTGATGTACTTTATCGTGGGCACGGCGATCGATCTCAGTCCAGAGGTCGCTGGAGTCCTCACCCTCAGTTTGTTCTGTGCGGCTTATGTCGCCGATATTTTTCGCGCCAGTGTCATTGAGTTTGAAAAAGGCCAGCTCGAAGCCGCGCGGGCGATGGGCCTGAACAATTGGCAAATCGCCAGCTATGTGATGGCGCCGCAGATTCTGCGCCGGATGCTGCCCGCCTTGGTCGGGCAGTTTGTGAGTCTCGTCAAGGATAGCTCTCTCGTCTCGGTGATCTCCGTCGTGGATCTCACCAAGTCGGCCTTGAATGTGATATCCGTGAGTTTTCGAAGTTTCGAAACTTGGTTTTTAGTCGCCATTATGTACTGCGTTCTCAACTATGCTTTGAGCACCTACGGTCGTTACCTCGAGCGAAGATTGCGAGTCGTCAATGTCGGTTGAAGCTTCTGAGGCCCTGATCCGCATGCGCGGTGTCCAAAAAACTTTCCGTTCTGCGCAGGGCGAGCAGCCGGTGCTCCGTGGACTCGATCTCGATGTGTTTTCGGGCGACCGTCTGTGTCTTATAGGGCCTTCGGGCAGCGGTAAATCTACCTGCCTGCGCGTGATCAACGCTTTAGAGACGATCGATGCGGGTGATGTCAGTGTCTGTGGCGAGGACTATCAGCATTCGCAACTGCCCGCGCACAAGATACGGCAAAAGACGGCGATGGTCTTTCAGCGCTTTGAGCTCTTTCCCCATCTGAGCGTTCTGGAAAACGTAGCCTTGGCGCCTCGCCTGACCAAGGGTCTCAGCGCGGCTGCGGCCCGTGACAAGGCGGCTAGTCTCCTCGAGAGAGTCGGGCTGTCAGCTCATAGCCACAAGTTTCCCGTGCAACTGTCCGGCGGCCAGCAGCAAAGAGTGGGAATTGCCCGGGCTTTGGCGATCGACCCAGCTGTTCTTCTCTGCGATGAACCGACCTCGGCCCTCGATCCCGAGCTGGTGCACGAGGTCACCGATATCCTGCAGGACCTGGCGGATGGAGGCATGACCATGCTAATCGTCACGCACGAGATGAACTTTGCTCGGCGCGTGGCCACCCAATGCCTTTTTCTCGAAGGGGGGCAGATCGTCGAGCGCGCCGCGCCCGACGCTTTCTTTGAGAGACCTAAGCATCCGCGTTTGCAGCAATTCTTACAGAGCATCAGGGTTTAAACTTCGCTTTCGCCCAGCTTTTTATCAGAATCTGGCTACCCCCACTTTTCTTTCTGAAGAGAGGGTCTTAGGGCTCTTTTCGTCGTCAGAAATCGATCTCTACTGTACTGTCTGCTCTAAGCAGTAAGAGACGCGGATCTTTTCACCTGTATTCAGTCCAAACGTATCGTTTCTCTTACGATGGGGTCAGTCTTGATCTCGATTCTATCCTCCCGGAAAGAGCTCCCTTCCTCGATTGTAAACATCTGGCATCCAATCTGCATACCTTAAGTACTCAATGTTCAAGCGTTCACAAGTTCTTAAAACTTCACTAAGAGGTAGGGTATGATCCTGGATCTTTCGTCAAGGTTGAAACAGAACCAAGAGGCTTCGGTTGTTTTGCCCCCGTCCGTCATCGACTTTATGATGATAAAGAAATTGCAGATGCTGGCTCAGCAAGCTGAATATGAGATCGAGAGCTCGATGAATCCCTGGGATTTTCCGCCCCCCGCCGCCTGAAATGCTCAAGATCGAAATGAAGTCGAAGAAAAAAAAGAGGGTTCGAAGTCAATTCGAACCCTTTAGACTACCCACACAAAAAAATGTTCTGAACAATTTCCTACCGACCAAGCAATCCTTTTCTATTGAATGATCATAAGTCCAAAGCTCGAAGCGAGCTCATTGTCACCTGACTTAACAAGGTTTTGTGCAATCGGCGTGGTCCAGGCTTCTAAACCGCCTTTTTCATAGGACCCGTCGCCGAACGAAGAGGACATCACAGAAAACACTGTGAAATCTTTCACCGTGACATCGATATCACTGGCTGTGTCCGTCAATCCTGGAAGCAGGACGCTCACATTGGTTCCATCGTAAGGAAGTATGTCCCGCATAAAGGCATCTTGATTGTCCATCAGAGCACCAAATCCACCGACGTAGGAGTTGATTTGGTAAGTGTCGATGTCGATGCCGGCGATCCGCAT
>CANJJY010000087.1 GCA_947474445.1 Oligoflexaceae bacterium | reverse complement strand
CGACGAAACCTGGCGGGCCGCTAGTGATCCTGATATCGACTATCTGATCCTTCCATCGATCGAAGACCCGGCCGATTTGGAAAAGATCGTCAAGCGTCTTGAAGGGCAGCAGCATTGCCCTTGGCTGCTTTTGAAAATAGCGAATAAGACGACTTTAAAGAATCTCGACGAACTCTTACCTTTCGTGCGTGGCGTAGTCATTTCTCGCGTCGAGCTTGCCATGCAGATGGACCCTGCGCAGGTCCCCATGTTAACCAAAGAAATCATTCAAAAGTGCAATGATTTTGCCAAAATAACTTTGGTCGCCAGTGAAATGCTTGGGTCCATGCGGCACAATGTGACGCCAACGCGTGCCGAAGTTTCCGATATCGCCAACGCCGTCTTCGATGGGGCCGATGCGGTGGTCCTATCGGAAGATCTCGCCTACGGTCGGTATGCTCTGCGGGGCCTCACTCTCGCTAATAAGACGATTGAAGATGCTGAACAAACCAGCGGTGATGGTATCGACGAGTTGAACTGGATCAAAAAGCGTCCAGACATCACGAATGAAATCGAGGCCGTCACTTTCTCGGCTTACAAGTCGGCATATCGCAACCGGGCTAAAGCCATCGTCTGCATTACCAAAGCAGGAAACACTGCTCTTCACTTGGCGTCCTACGGTGTTCGCACACCAGTCATAGCCGTGACGATGGCACCCGAAGTTGTACGGCGGCTCCGTCTTGTACGTGGGGTTATGGGGATTCTTCTCGACGAGGCTCCCGATATCGAACAGGTCTTTCCGATTATCAACGGACTGATGACGCACAAAACCTGGTTGACTGATGGAGACCGTTACGTATTCGTTTCCGTCACCCTTTCGTCGATCGGTAAAGAAGGCAGTAACCTTTTTACCGTGCAAACGATTCAGTGATGGGGATAGCCGGTAACGACAGAGGAATGGGTGCGGAAGCGAAAGCAGAAGATCTTCGGTTTTTGGAGATCGAACACAAATTTTTGGTACCTCCCGCTTACGATCCGGAAGTGTTGTTCGCCATGTTGCGAACAGAGAGAGTTCAAAAGCACTACCGGACTGAGGTTCAAGATACCTATTACCTTGTGGCTCACCCGTCACACGTTGTCTACCGGCATCGGCTGGATGCTTCGCTTCAACAGTTGACTCTGAAGAGTTTGGCTGGCGATAATGAAACGCGTACTGAAATAAATCTTGACCTCAATCTAGCCCCCGGTGACCAAGGCCAGGCCATCACAGCTTTCTTAGCGAAGCAAGGTCTGCTCTGGTCAGGAACTCTCTTTAAATCGCTCGAAGTTTTTTACTTTGACGACGCAGAAGTGTGTTTTTATCGGGCCCGTTTTGATGGGGATCACGTGGCCTGCATTGAAATCGAGGCCCGGGGTCACACCTCAATTGGTTCGGCTCAAGCGGCCCTCGCTCGTTGGGAAAAGCGCTTAGGACTCGACCCTCACCAAAGGTGTCGCTCCTCTCTCCTTGAACTCCTCCTTTTGCCCCATTTGCCTGACGAGTTGCGCGGCAGGCTGCAAAACTTGCTTAGTTCATCCTAGTTCCCGGCGTTTTGATTTTTTGACAAAAGAACGTACTTTTCAACTGTCTCAGCTTCTTCTAATAATGAGCCGGTAGACTGATCCTTGCCGCGATTCGGCAGGATAAGAATGGGCAAGAGCGACTCTTAGTTAAGAAGCGGAGGATTTTAGCCGATGCATCAAGAGATCCCTCTCCATGAAGGCGGGGGCCATGGTTTGAGCGATATGAAGAAAAGTGCCCCTTACCATTACTGGACGCTGATACTAACTCTGAGCTCCACGGGAGTCGGCCAGCTAGCCTATGGCTCTGATTTTCGACTCCCTGCAAATTTCATGTTTCGCGAATTGCCTTTGCAAGTTAAAGCCGACGGCAAGGTGGTCCAGGATGTTCTCCGCTTACCACCTCAGAGCCTGCATGAACTGATGGCTCAAGTGAGCGGCCAACGAACTGTTTCCACGGTTCAAGAGCCCCAAAATTCGCCTAAGCAAGTACCAAGCATTTTCGTTCAAAGTCCAAAGACAAAAGGTCAACTGCTGGCCGTTCCCCTCGTACCTGTATCCCACCAGGACAGCGATGAAGCGGTAGTTCTAGCTGAAGCCCAGCGATTGGCTGCTCTTGATTTTCCTCTGCCAGCGAAAGGCAAGAGTGAGCAGCCCACGAGCCTGCGAGCTTCACGGAGTGCACCTCAATCGGAAACCTTAGTTCTTCGAGCGCGGGGCGATCAGCTCGAGATCACGCCTCAGACTCTTTTGATGAACTTAGGGGGATTGGATACTCGGGTAATTTTTGATCCAGCGCTTGACCAAACGCCACAGATTTTCTTGCGGGCCGGCAAGACCCTACATTGGGACCCCATCCGACGTCAGCTGCAGGCGCTGAAGATCGGCTCTAGCGAAATTTATATCACTTACCATAACCAAATGTACATTCTGCCCGCGACTATTGTTAAATCCTCGGCCCCGGCTCCTCTCCTGGGCGAGGGAAAATCGCTGGAGCAACTGACAAGTGTGCTGGCGCTCAAGGATCAACCCTATACCTATCAAACTCCCATTCCATCAGCCTATGCAACGGAAGCAAACGAAAAGCCTTTGACCCTAGCTGATAGTGCAGCCGAAGTGGATGCTACGCGTGTATTGACCGAAGAAAAGAGCAAACGTTTTGTATTGCCAAACCCAAGCCCTGAGTATCGATCGGTGGCGGTACAGGTGATTGACGAGCGTTCAGTTCCGGAAAACAGCCTGCTTTATCCCGTTTCTGGAGTGACGGTTAGGCTTGCAGGGACTCAAGTCACGGCTCGTACCGATGCTAAGGGCCATGCCCTGTTTGGAGAATTTCCTGGGGGGGCTCGATTCTGGGTTTCTATCGAAGACGAAAAAGGTCAGATCGTTCCAACTATGACGGAACTTTCCTTGCCCCGAGGAAGTAAGCATCAAGTATTAAGAGCGCGAACGATGAGCTATCGGACCTTCTTTGCTTATCAAAGCATTTTAGATTTGGCTCAAGACAATCAATTGGGTTCGTTCTGTGGGCGGACCATGGAAAATCGTGGCAAAGAAAGTCTAGAAGGTATCCGAGTTCGCCTAAACGTCGAGGCCGACGGACCTTATTATATAGGTTCTTTCGGACCTCAAAGGGACCTCGCCGAGACGAGTAAGTCGGGGCGCTTTTGCTTTTTTAACGTCAAGCCGGGACTCGTAGAAATGAGCTTCTTTAGAGGGGCGAATTATATGACAGCCCTTTCACTGCCCATTTTTCCGGGGGCCCACACCGAAGAAGACTTGCCTCTAGAAAACAGTATCGGGCGTCAGGTGTATCTCGCATCACTTCCGACGGCGATGGAGCAAATCTACGAAGAAACGGCTCACAGTGATTTGTTTCAACCAGTCGATGCGATCGATCTCTTGGCAATAGGTGAAAATGAGTCTTTTGCCCGTGTGAGTCCAAACGTATTGGGGCATGAAGCGGGTTACACTGATTTTAAAGGACGTCTCTATACGCTGGCGCAAGCCCCTGAGTTTGAGAACGTTGTCTATGCCTTGGATAAAGATAAGGAATGGTCGCAGCATATGCAGGTTTTGCCATTGCTGCAGCGTGGCTTCGTTGAGGATTTGTTTCACGAGTTAAATCTTCAAGACAATCGCGATAGTATCGCATTCGATCCAGCGATGGGCCAGGCCCTGATTTATCACACTCTTGAGCAAGGGCAGGGTCAAGTGAAGTTTACGCTGACCGATAGCCACGGTCGGCAGCGAGACGATGCCTGGTATTTTGGAAGCCCATCTCAAGGCAATAGCAAAGCGGTGTTTTTCAATTTACAACCAGGAGTTTACCAATTGCGGGTCGAGGGTTCGATGGGAGCTATCGTCGGTCTCGACACATTTGCGGTTGATTTTTGGACCACCTCCTTGCTGCAGACTGGAAGCAGTATCCAGTACTCACTTCTCTATCGCCGAGAAGACAAGGAAGAATAAGAAGAGCTCTCTCCTGGCTCAGTTGAGCTTGCAACAGCCTCCCAAGCAGGAGGCTATTTTTTTTGCAGAAGTAGGACCATATCTTCTATCGAGATATCTTCCAATCGATAGCTTCCCGGCGTTTGTTGAAGTAGCCAGCGTCCAAGCAGCAGAGCTCCTTCGGCAAACAAACTCCGATTTAAAGCACGATGCGAAATACAGATCTCTTCGTTGTCTCCAAGAAAGCGCACGTCATGCTCTCCAAAAACGCTGCCGCCGCGAAGGGAAGCGACACCTATTTCATTGGCTTGCCTTTGACCGGTACGGGCATAGATGCTTTCCATTTTAAGGCTGTTGGTCAAGCCATCCGCTAAAAACTTTGCTGTGCCGCTTGGTGCATCTAACTTTGAGCGATGATGACTTTCGAGGATCTCTATATCAAAGCCCAGAGGTTTCAAGACTCCGCCGATGAGCTGTGAAACCTTGAGGGTGAGCAGAACTCCGAGACTTGTATTGGGGGCTATCAAAAGCCGAATACCTTGCTTGCGAGAAAAATCGACCCATTGTTCTTTTTGTTCCGAACTGAGGCCAGTAGTTCCGATCAGAATCGCTTTGTCTTGGAGAGACTTAGGAGTAAGAGCCTTAAAAAGCTGCTGATTTCCTGCGGCCGCTGAAAAATCGATCAGGAGATCGGTTCGCTCCAAATAGTGAGGCAGTTCTAACCAGTCAGCCGCTTGATCGCCGCGCGTCCGATCGAAAAGGAGATCGAGGGATGTGCCACCTAAAAGCGACCATTCCTGCGGACTTTTTGCCATTAAGCGCTGCAGTTCTTCGCCCATGCGGCCACTATAGCCGTTGATCCAGGCCTTGCAGGTCATGACAAAGCCCCTAGTTCCTTGAGACGACTTTGTGTCGACTGATAAACTTCCTTGAGCCTCTGCATCGTCTGGGATTGGACTGGAACCAGAGGCAAACGCAAGCAATTTTCGATCAAGCCCATGTGAGATAACACAGCTTTGGTTGGTCCTGGACTTGACTCCGAAAAGAGAGCTTCCGTAAAGGACAGTAAGGCATCGTGGATGGCAGTGGCAGCCGTTAGGTGACCGCCTTGAAAACTTCTTTGCAGCACAACGAAGGCCCTCGGAAAGACATTTGTCACGACACTGATGACACCTTGACCGCCTACTGCCAAACTGGCCAAGAAAGTGAAGTCATCACCACTCAGATAAACGGCATCAGATGCCTTCCGCGCTTTGGAAAAAAGATAGAGGTCGCCGCTCGCTTCTTTTACCGCTTTGATTTGCGGAAGAGCGCAAAGCAGGCTGAGCTCTTCGGCAGTCAATCGCTGACCAGTCCGGCTGGGGACATGGTAAAGACAGAGAGGGAGCCGCAAATTTTGACCAAGCGCCCCATAATGAGCCTGAAGGCCCTCCAGACTAGGCTTATTGTAAGGAGGGGTTACGATTAAAAGAGAATCAACGCCAGCGTCTTGCGCGAGTTTTGAGAGCTCAATAGACTGTTTCGTGCAATTACCACCGGTACCAGCCATTACGGCTATATTGCGTGGTAATGCCGTTCGTGCACGGCGAAAAAGTGAGATTTTTTCATCTACCGTTAGGGTTGGTGCCTCGCCTGTCGTCCCGCTGATGACAATTCCATCGACTTCAGCGCGGGCTTGGAATTCCAGGAGTCGATCAAAAGCTGGCCAATCAATGGCACCGTCTTGGGTGAAGGGAGTAACGAGAGCGGTATAGACGCCACTGATCCGCGATCCAAGACCCATTTGAAGACTCCAGGTACTGCTAGTTATGTGGGGGCGTAGTCGAGCCCTCTTTCGGTGTTCGGGGCCGCACGCTTTGTTCCGCATGGTAGGGTACAGCTGGGCGCAGGTCAAGGACGTCAGAGCGAGGGGCTGTCTTCACTCCGCAGGCAGAAAATAAGAGGCTGATGCAGACAATCAGGAGGGTTCCTGCGCCTTGGTTGAGGAGCTGCATGAGCTTTTGCTTACGTGTGAACACGATCTGCTTCTCCTTGGTCGCGTCAGTTCCAAGATCTTTATCTTTAGCCACATTTTGCAGAATGGGCAAGATGCCCTCATTGAGTTGAGGATGAATACGGCCCAGTTCACTGGCCAGTAACTGATGGACAGCGACGCCATGTTGCTGACAATAATTCTGAAGAGTTTCAAGGGCGGCATGGGCGGCTAAATACCCTGTCCCCTGCTTAAGGAGGCGGGCCAGCAACTCACGCCGCTCAGCTTCCGGCCAAAGCTGAGGAGGATGAACTGTCAGATTGCTCAATTTGATCGATTCTACAGAAAGCCTATGCAGAGGGTCGAGGATAGCGTTCAAGTTTAAAAGTGAGCGCATCATTTGCAGCCGCTTTCTTTCGCGCCTTTCAAGAGAGCCTTGAGGAATCAACGATAAAGCTTTGAGCTGGCCGAGTATGACGGACCAGTCTTCGAGAAGAAGCTGCAGGCTGTCTATCGTGGCAGGAATCTTTAGATTCTGATTGAGTTGAAAGACAATGGCTCCCATGCGATCGCCAAGTATATCGAGCTCAAAAAGAACTTTCTTTATGACTTCTTGGACTTCCAATGAGCTTAGACTCTCCGCCTGATCGAGACGAAACCCCAAATGCTGAGCAAAGCTGGACTCCCAAGCTCGACCCTCGGTGCTGCCGCGAGGCGTAAGCGAGTAGACCACTTGCAATGCTTGTGAACTGTTTTGAAGGGAACGTGCAAGAGCGTGAAGATGCTCGGCGCAATCAACCAGGAAAAAAGAAAAAAGAGTTCGTCTTTCACAGCCTTCGACGCTAAAAACATAGAAAGTTTGATTGAACATTAACTCAGATTTCTTGAGTAGACTGCCGGCCCACTGCTCTAATGCGAGAACGGATTGCTCGAGAATACGAGCTGTTGTCCAAGCCAAAAAGATTTGGCTGAGTCCCAGACTCCCGCATCGGGCCTCGAGGAGCTGAATCAGGGAATTGCGTTCGGCCACTAATTCAGAAAAAAGAGTAGCTTCTCCTTCACCGAGGCTTCGATGCCTCTCCTTCAGGCTCAATCGCAAATTGTCGGCCTCAAGTTCAGACAAAAGTCCCTGCTCGTGAAGCGCAGCAGCGCAGGCTGAAAGGAAAGGAAGGCTGTAAGTTGCATCGATGCGTTGAAGGCTCGGTGTGAATTCACTGTTCCGCATGGATTTCCTCTCGAAATAAGCTTAGGCGCATCGCGCAAGATTAGCTGGTACGGGTGTATTCGCATCAGGCTCGGTCAAGTTCATTATAAGATATTTTGTACGCGCGGTATTGAGGAAGATAGAGGGAGGAGGGACTGTAAACAGTCCCTGAGAGGAAGCTTGGCTCAGAAGTTAAACGAAGCATAACTTTGAAGCATATAACTACTCTGTGGATTCTTGTCTGGATCTGTTTTCCAGGCTTTGCCTGGAAGGCCCAGAGCCGTTGCGACCCCGAATTCAAAATCTTTGTTGAGCAGGCGGCTGTAAGTTAGATCTAGTTCCCAGCCGAGTGAATCATCGTAATATCCGATAGGCTTATTGACTCCAACTTCCAAGTCCGAGGGTGCCCTTTCGTTTAACTTAGCCGTAACAAGTTTGGCTTCAAAATTTCCATTCTCGACGCTTCTATATCGGTAACCACTCTGGAAAACGGTCGCGTTCATAACTCGATTTGGATCGAACACACCATCGACTCGCAAATAGTCACTCCGCTTCCGGCCGTTGAAGAGGAGAAGGCCTGGTTTGAAATTTTTGTGAAACGCGATCGCACTTGCTTTCTTGTCGCGCTGCGAAGCGGGAGCTCCTTTTTGGTATTCTTGGTAATATCCATCAGCATCACCGGGAGCATAGGCATATCCGAGGAACAAGGAGTGACTCGTTGCATTCCCTTGGTTGTATTCTTTAGGTCCTACGTAGGCGCCGCTGCGGGACAGGTAATATTCGAGCGAACCGGCAATCGCGATTCCTTGAAGTTCACTGTCAACTTTTTCCGTAATATCTCGAGTCCTGGCAGCTCCAAGCCTCGACCAGTTGGGATCGGCGGAGCGCCCTAGGCGAAAAAACACTTCGTTTTGAAAAACGAGATCTTGAATCAAGAAATTGAGATAAAGGTCGGCTAATTTTACGTCAGTCTTATAGAGATCCCCGCCAACGATATTAGCGAAGTAAATACCGATTTGTTTAGAAAATCCTTTGCCAACATTGGTTCGATGATCGTTGTATTCGATGGTCAGGTAAAACTGGTCCAAGTCGTCGGTATTATCCGAGGCTCCATAAGCAGGTGGATTATAACTTTCATCCCGAGGCGGCTCCCCTACTAGTACGGATGCGCCCGTTTCGCTGATTTTGTCATAACCGACCGAAAATCCCAAAGTCTGGGATTTTTGAATATTTATATCGCAGGTAACACCGTCAAAAATACTGGCATCGGTATCGAAGGCCTTATTGCCTTCATCCAAGAAGATTCCCATCCCCCAGCTACGACCTCGCCGACCGACGGTAAGAAGGCAGTAATCCATCGCATAGCGCGCATAGAGTTTGCTGACTTTTGGTGTATAAGGCTGGTACCGAGGTTCCCCACTGTTTTGGGCTTTGATGGGGCAATTGGGGGTATTCGTATCACCAGAGGTGTCGGCACCGGAAGGACAAGGCTGATCTTGCGCCTTATCACCTAGGTAGCTTTCTCGTTCATCGTCAAACATCTTAAATTCGACGAAGACGCTTGACTGGTCGTTGACGCGGAGCTCCGTTTCGAGTCGAAAAAATTGATCGATCGCTTGATGAGTGCTGGATTTAGACTTGTATTCTGGATTGGTTCGCGTTTCACCGCGCAAGCTATAGCGACCGTGACCGTCGATAGACAATCCGAAAGCTTGGCTACTGATCAGGATACCGGCCAAACCTAGACTGGAAAAAGATCGTAAGGCAAACATCAATCGTTGCGTCATGAGATAGCTTTCCTTGGACTGGGGACAATTGGAGCAAGGGCGCCAGAGAGTTCGCTGCAATTTGAAATCTCGTCAACCAAAGGTTCGTCCCATAAACCTTGGCATGGTATGCGCTAAGTATCGCAAAGTCAAACGGGGAGCAACTGTCGGAAGGCGCTGGTGCGGACGAGGCCGCGTCAAATACCCAACCTTAGGTGTCGCTCTCGGAGTCTTTATCTTCTATTTGATCTTTCAGTGTATCGAGCTCCCATCGGTGTCGCTCGATATGGACACATTGCCCGGTTGCGGGATCCACCGTCGCTACGACAAAACATAACCAAATTTGGCCGGTAGCTGGTTCAAACTGCCGACGTTCGCCGGTCCGCATTCTCCGAATGGCTGCATCCGTCCGGATCCCAATAACTGAGTCATAGGGACCAGTCATGCCTACATCTGTGACGAAGCCGGTGAATTGATTTAAAATCCTTTCATCGGCGGTAGGCACGTGGCTGTGAGTGCCGTAGCAGAGGGAGACGCGGCCGCTTAAGTACTGGCCTATTGCTTGTTTTTCGCTAGTCGCTTCCCCGTGAAAATCGACGATGCGAATCCGACAATTTGAAGGTAACTGAGCCAGAATTTGATCAACCGGCTCAAAGAAATCTCGATTGTCGGGATGCATGAAGGCTTTGCCTATCAAATTAATGACGGCAAACTGTTGATCTTTCGCAGTTTTCAGCACTCGATAAGCCAATCGCAATTCACCCACATTCATCATATTCGCTGGCACGACCATGCGTTCCGAATCTGCCAGAAAGCTATGAATCTCAGGTTTGTCGTGCCAATGGTTGCCCATCGTTATGCAGTCAATGGCAAAAGTATCGAGAAACTGATGATAAATCTTTTTTGTCAGCCCAAACCCACCGGCAGCATTTTCCCCATTGCACAGTACGATGTCTGGTTCAAACTTCTTTCTGGCCAGAGGAAGAAGCTTAGCCAAGGCCTTCCGGCCTGGCTTTCCCATCACGTCGCCAATAGCAAGAATACGAATCATTTAGCAAATTCCGCGTATTTGCTTTCGCGGAGCACGGTGACCTTAACCTGTCCGGGAAAGGTCAATTCTTTTCTCAAGCGCAAGGCGATTTCATTTGTAATGTCAACTACTTCAGAATCACTGACGCCAGACGGAGAAACCAGGGCTCGAATTTCGCGCCCAGCCTGGATGACAAAAGACTCATCGATGCCACGGAAGCCGTTCACAAGAGATTCCATATCTTGCAGCCGTTTGATGTATGTTTCCAAGACTTCTCTGCGAGCTCCTGGACGGCGCTCAGATAAGATATTAGCGGCTTGAACGATCACAGTTAAAGGAAAGGCATAGTTCAAATCTTCGTTGTGATGATTCAAAATTGCATCAATGACTTCCGCCGGTTCGTTATACTTGCCAGCTAAATCGGCCCCAATTTTCGAATGATGCCCTTCCGTTTCCTGATCGACAGCTTTGCCGATGTCGTGGAGAAGGCCAACACGCTTGGCTTTCTTAACATTCAAGCCCATTTCGGCGGCCATAATTCCACAGATGTGAGCAACTTCAACCCCATGCTGCAAAACGGTCTGTGCGCCTGCGGTACGATATTTCAATTTTCCAAGGTGTCTAATCAGTTCAGGGTGCAAATCGGTAATGCCCGTGTCAAAAGCCGCTTGCTCACCATTTTCCTGAATGATTTGTTCAAACTCCTCGGCGACTTTTTTGACCGTTTCATCAATCCGGGCTGGATGAATACGGCCATCGGCAATCAGTCGCTGCAGCGCTATATTAGCAATTTCGCGCCGAATGGGATTGAAGCACGAAATAATAATCGCTTCAGGTGTGTCGTCGATGATGAGATCGACGCCCGTAGCCTGTTCGATGGCGCGGATGTTACGACCTTCTCGACCAATGATGCGGCCTTTCATTTCATCTGAAGGTAGACTGACGACTGTCACCGTAGAATCATTGACAAATTCTGAAGAAACACGCTGGACGGCGAGGCTGACCATCGACCGGGCAATCCGCTCACCTTCGAGCCGCGTATCTTCTTCGATTTTCTTGATCGTTTCTCGAGCTGTCGCTTTAGCCTCTACTTCCAGGGAGCGGATGAGTTCGCGACGCGCTTCTTCCTGCGAAAGGTTGGCAATGGTCTCGAGAGTTTTGCGATTATCGTCCAGAGAGCGCTCGCAGTCCTTCATCAGGTTTTTCAAGCGTTCTTCTTCAGTGTTGAGATGCACGGTCATCCGCTCGAGATCTTGTTCTTTCTTTTCGAGCAGAGCTATCTTTTTTTCCAGAGTTTGTTCGCGAGTTTTGACCTTCGCTTCCAGTTTTTCTAGCTCTGAGCGTCTCTTTTTGGCTTCCTGCTCGAATTGAAGGCGGCGATTTTTAGCCTCTTGTTTGGCCTCGTTATTGGCTTCTTGAAGGATCCTTTCCTTTTCGGTATGGGCTTCTTCAAGAATCTTTTCAGAGTCGGCCTGTGCAGTCTCGAAAGTCTTTTTAAAATTTTTCTTATTGAGCGCAAGGAAGAACGCGAATCCTAACGCGACTGTGATAAGTGCGAGGAAAATATACAAAAGAAAAGTTGCCACTAGGGGTGCCTCCAGATGGGAAAGAAGCGGGCACTCGTTTAAGGAGGACGAGTCAGCTTTATGAATGTGCGATCGTAGCTCGAGACTGAAAAGAAAGCAACGAAGGGCTGCGTTCAACCTGGTGAAATCTGTGGGTTTTGATCTTAAAAAGTGAAGAAGGAGGGAGTAAGGAGGCTCCCGGATTGGGAATTCCGGGAGACCGACAAATCAGGGGTTCGTAGGGACGAACTCATTGCGACGATTTTTCGACCATGCAGACTCGTCATGGCCCTCAGCAGCTGGCTTCTCTTCGCCATAGCTCATAGTAGGAAGACGGCTTGGATCGACGCCGAGCTGAACTAGATAATTTTTGGCCGATTGAGCCCGACGCTGGCCGAGCGCGAGGTTGTACTCGACAGATCCGCGTTCGTCACAGTGACCTTCGATCTGAACGACAGAGCTGGCGCTGCCTTTCAGAAAATCGCCAAGCTTATTCAACTGACCTTGGGCATCGCCGCTCAAGGAGTAGTCATCGAAAGCGAAATAGATAGGCTGAGTAACTTCAGCAGCCGCTGGCGCCGCAGGGGGAGTTGCCTCTGGGGGTGTAGCGGGTTGTTCGCTCGTGGTGGGCTGGACCACTTCCTCTGCTGGCTTCTGGTCGTCAGAGCAGCCCACGATGCCGACACTCATGGCAATCGCGAAGGCAGCCAAGGGTTTGCGAGTCTTGAAAATCATTCTGTCATCTCCTGAGAATATGAACGAATAAATCGCGCATTGCAAATGTCGCCGATAACGAAGGCCCATCGTAATCACGAACACTCAAAAAAAGCAACCTGGAATTCACCCGGCACGTGCTGATAGCAACCGACTTGTCTTTGACCTTATCGTGTGTGAGCGGTGCCTCGTTGCGACAAGCGATCGCCGATTCGATACTGGATGCCAGAAAAGCTGCCGCTCGACATAAAGACAATGGCGTCATTGGGTTTAGCTTCCGCCACGAGAGACTCTAGGAGTTGTTCGTTGTCCGAGAAGGCTTTTGCCCGCTCGCCGATCAGGCGGACTATATCGTCT
>CANJJY010000086.1 GCA_947474445.1 Oligoflexaceae bacterium | reverse complement strand
GGCGCCTGTCGGGCAATAAGCAGTTCATCAGCAACGGCTGCGGCCAGATCTCGCTGGTGCTGGCCCACAATAAGAAAGGGGCGAACGGTCTCCGCTCGCTCAACCTCTACCTCGTCCCCCGTGTGCTCAAAGGCAAACATAACTTTGAGATCACCAAGATCGAAGAAAAGCCAGGTCTGCACGGTTCAGCGACCTGCGCCTTGAAGTTCGACCAATCGGTCGCCTATCTTATCGGTAAAGACGGTCATGGTTTTCATTACATGTCTCACCTGATGAACGAAGCGCGTCTCGGCGTCGCTTTTCAGGCGGCGGGCGTGATGGAGGCGAGCTACCGTCTCGCCAAAAATTACGCTAATCAGCGTGAATCCTGGGGCAAGCCCATTGCCAAGCACGAGATGATTGCCGAACGTCTCTACGATATGGAAGTCGAACTCCGAGCCTTCCGCAGTCTGATCTATCGCGCCAGTCACTACGCATCGATGATCACCCTCGGCGAGCGGCGGCTGGCTGAAAAAGAGTGGCCGAAAGAGCGGCTCGATGCGATCGAGAGTCACATGCGCTACTACAAGCGCCGCCTCCGCGAGTGGACGCCGCTGGTCAAGTGGTGGGGCGGCGAACGAGCCTACGTATTTGCTCGCAATGCGGTACAGATTCACGGTGGTTATGGGTTTACGACAGAGTACAAGGCCGAGTGGTGGCTCCGCGAGAGTCTGATCATCAGCATCTACGAGGGGACTTCGGAGATCCAGGCCTTGATGTGTATCAAGGATACGGTGAAAGACATCATTTCCCATCCGCGCGACTTCGTCGAGATCACCTTAGGCTCCCGCGTCATGGCGCTGGGTGAAAAGGATTGGTTACAACGTCGCTACTTCAAGATGCGGCAGACCTTTAACCTGGCGATCGTATCCATCTTCGTCAAACTGCTGAAGACCAAGGTCAAGGCCAACATTTCGACGACGCAGCCGGCTGATTTGCTCAAGCTCTTGAAGCTGATCGGTCCTGAGTTGGTGAAGTTTGAAAATCTGTCGCCGGCTTTGCTGCACGCCAACCGCGTGGCCGAGATGAAGTCGATCGTCGCGATGTCGCGGGCATTGCTGCGGGATGTGGAGAAGGACGAGTCGTTCCGGCCAGCTGCTGAACGATTTATCACGCAGTTCTATCCGGTGATGGTCGCGCTCAAATCGCAGATCGATGAGGACGATGACTACTTCCAGCAGCATGTCCTCGGTAATGACTCGTTTGAGCCGATTCCTGCCCAGCAAAAAGCTTGAGACTCGGTTCGAGATCGCAGATAATCCTGGTGCTTGAGGGCGGCGCGCAATCGCCGCCTGCTTGCGCGGCGTGAGGATAAAAAAAAGGGAGCTGTGTAGGCTCCCCCTCTAAGTGCCTCCTCTCAGGTTGACGACGAAACCGTAGTTTCTGATGAGCTGCACTGTTGCAGCAGCTCCGACTGAGAGGAAACGCCGTGACTGTAGCTCAGCTGCGAGGCGAGGTAAAGCCGAAAGTGCTAGTCATTATGACTTATCGTAAGATTTTGAAATGATAGCCAAATCCAATAGAAAGAAATAAGATAAGAGCTTACGGTACAAAGACCCCCAATTGCCTTGAAATCTCCTTTTCGGGTTTAGGCCTTAGAGCAAAAACCCGATAAGGATAGAGAAGCGCTGGGTCGACCTCAGAGCATGCCCTGGCATGCGGGACTCCACCCATGGGCGCATCAGAGAGGTGGACGTGAAAACTCTCGTGCTCAACGCAGGTTACGAGCCGGTGCGGGTCGTAAGCTGGCAAAAAGCGATGATTCTGCTCCTGACGGAAAAGGCTGAACTGGTCAAGGCTTACGATCGCCTCGTCCGTTCGGCCCGTACCTCCTACTCCCTGCCACAGATCATTAAACTCAAACGCTACATCAAATCCTTCGCTCTCGCTGCTGGTGCCGTGACCTATTCACGGCACAATGTTTTCAAGCGGGACAAGTTCCATTGTCAGTACTGCAACAAAAAGTTGTCGGACAAAACCGCGACGATCGATCACATCGTGCCCAAATCCAAGGGTGGACAGGACAACTGGGACAACACGGTCTGCTGCTGCGTGTTCTGCAATTCACGAAAAGGTAACCGCACACCCGAAGAAAGTCAGATGCTGCTCATCCGCACGCCCCGGCGCCCCTTGCTGCGCGTGGCTCTTGCTGAGCTTTTAGCGGAGTTCAATGGCGATGAGTGGGAATTCGAAGAAGACCTCAAATACACCGGACCATAGCGTCCTATGAACCTCGATCTTAATTTATGATGCGGCGCCGCGTCGGGCGCTCTCTCAGCGGGCGGAGATGTCGGTGAGCTGGATGGGTGTGGTTTTTTTCTTGCCTTCGCGCAGATAGGTAACCTTAACTGTATCGCTCACCTGATAGGCTTCCAGCAGATTATACATATCATCATAGGTCCGCACCCGCTTCTCATCGATCGCGATGATGATGTCGCCGAGCACAATATCGCCATTCCGCGTCCGATGCGTCCCCCGCAGTCCCGCCCGGGCGGCGCCGCCCCCTTCATTGACCGTCCTGATAATCACCCCATCGACATTGAGCTGACGCGTGATGCTGCTATCAAAGGGCTCGATGCCAAGGCCGGGCTGAATCACGCGCCCGGTTTTGATGATCTGGGTGACGATGCGATTGATCGTCGTCGCCGGAACGGCAAAACCGATGCCGGCCGAGCTCCCGCTCTCGGAGATGATCGAGGTATTCATGCCGAGCAGATAGCCGCGACTGTCGATCAGCGGCCCCCCTGAATTCCCCGGATTGATCGAAGCGTCTGTCTGTATCATATCCTTGATCGTCACACCGACGACGCCGGGAATCGCCCGGCCGAGCGCGGACACCACCCCTTCGGTGAGGGTTTGATCCAGCCCAAAGGGACTGCCGATAGCGATAGCCTTCTGGCCCACCATGATTTTTGAGGAGTCGGCGATTCCCATTTTGGCAAACCCCTTGGTCGCATCGCCTTTGACCCGCAGCACGGCGATGTCTTTTCGCTGCTCGACGCCGACCACACGAGCGGCCATGGTTTTGCCGTTTTTAAAGGAGACGGTCAGGCGATCGGCATCTTGAATCACATGGTAGTTCGTGACGATATAGCCGTCGCCGTCCCACACAAAGCCCGATCCCGTCCCTGCCGGCACTTCGGTGACGTCGAAGGAAAAAAAGCCGACCCGCGCATAGCGCAGGTTGCTCACGTTGACGACCCGGGCCGAGGTCTTCTCAAAGATATCGATGGTATTGCGTTCGTTGGCGAGCAGATACGAGGAATCATCCACCACCTGGGCGAGACTCGAACTTGAAAGCAGCATGAGGACGAGAAAGGGGGGGATGTAAAGCTGCTTCATAGTGATCTCCGAGCGGATAGAACCTTTGCGAGGACACGGGCATTCCCCATTATACAGCTCTGAGCCGTGCCTGCGCCAGCGTACCGCCCTACCTGTGCATCTCCGCTTCCTCTTTTTTAGGAGAGCAGTCCCTCATCCGCGCGATAAGATGGGTCGATCTTTTACTCTCTTTCCCGGAGGACGCCCCCTATGTCCCGAGCGCCTGAAATTCCACTGATCGACCTTTCGCCCCTGCCCGGAGGCCGCGATCCTGATCCCGGAGCACGGGCCGTGGCGCGACAGATCGGGGAGGCCTGCCGTCAGCACGGCTTTTTTTACATTGTGGGCCATGGCCTCGATCCCCAGCTCTTTGAACGACTCGACCTGGCCTCACGGAAGTTTTTTGCTTTGCCCCTGACCGAGAAAATGAGCATCGCCATGCAACATGGCGGCCGGGCCTGGCGCGGCTATTTTCCGGTCGGCGGTGAGCTCACCTCGGGTCAGCCCGATCTCAAGGAGGGGCTCTACCTCGGCACCGAGCTCGGGAGCGAGCACCCGAGCGTTCAGGCGGGTCTCCCCCTGCATGGCTCGAATCTCTTTCCAGCGGCGGTTCCCGAACTCAGGCCGGCGGTGACGGCCTACCTCAGCGCACTCACCGCGATCGCCCACCGGGTGATGGAAGGGGTCGCGCTCAGTCTCGGCCTGCCTCCCAGCTACTTTTACCAACGCTATACGCAAGACCCGCTCATTCTCTTTCGTATCTTCAACTATCCGCCCTCTGCACCAGGCCCTGACGGAGCGGAGGGCTGGGGCGTGGGCGAGCATACCGACTATGGGCTGCTCACTATCCTCAAGCAAGATGGGATCGGCGGTCTGCAGATCAAGACCCAGGATCGCTGGATTGAGGCACCCGTGATTCCTGAGAGCTTTGTGTGCAACATAGGCGACATGCTCGATCGCATGACGGGCGGTCTTTACCGCTCGACGCTGCACCGCGTGCGCAACAGCTCAGGCCGGCAGCGGCTGTCCTATCCTTTTTTCTTTGACCCCAACTTCAAGGCCGTGGTGGAAGCGATCGACACGTCGCGGGCTCCCCAAGAGGACGGTCAGCCGCGCTGGGATCGCGCCAACCTTCATTCCTTTCAAGGGACCTACGGCGATTATCTCATGCAGAAGGTGGGGCGGGTGTTCCCCGACCTGGGCCAGACCGTGCTCCCCGGCGGCTCACCACGAAAACTTTGAGCCGGCACTAAAAAGCTCTGGACCCTACGCCCAGGTTCGTTAAGCTCTGTCTCCTCAGCTATTTTTTACCTAGGAGTGATGATCGATGGCCCTTAAAACGAATGTTCTGGCTTGGAGTCTTCTCATAGCAGGCGCGACCGCTCAGGCTGAAGACCTGTCTCTCGATAAGGCCAAGGTTACCGGCAAATGTTTCTTTGACATTCAAATCGGGAAAGAGCCGCCGCAGAAAGTCGTCATCGGCGTATTTGGCGAGGTCGTTCCCAAGACGGCGGAAAACTTTATGGCTCTCTGTCGCGGCGATAAGGGTAAAAACAAGAACGGCGTGGCGCTGCGCTATGAAGGCTCCAAGTTCCATCGCGTCATCCCTAATTTTATGCTGCAGGGCGGGGATTTCACCAACGGTGACGGCACGGGTGGAGAATCCATCTACGGCGAGAAGTTTCCGGATGAAAACTTCAAGCTGAAGCATGAAGGACCGGGCACACTCAGCATGGCGAATGCAGGACCAAACACCAACGGTTCACAGTTTTTCATCACCACGGTGAAGACGAGCTGGCTCGACGGCAAACACGTGGTCTTCGGCAAAGTGATCGAAGGTCTCGATGTCATCAAAAAGGTTGAGGCTCAGGGCAGCGAAAGCGGCAAGACCAAGGTCGACATCACCATCGTCAAAGCCGGGGAAGTAAAAGCGAGCGAGCCCAAGGAAAAAGCTAAAGTCAAAGACAGCGAAAAGAAGAAATAAGTCGCCTGAGCCCGGGCCGGCCGGCCCGGAGCTTTCGCCCCCTTTCTTTGCGGCCGTCCATGGCCGGCACGCGCCCCCTACATTTCTATCAAGGGATAGGGGGACGGCTCTGGATCAGGTTCAGGAATGGGCCGCGGATGCGGATGCTCGGGACCAGGATAGAGAGGAGGGATCGGTTCCTCGGGCGTAGTCGGCGGAACATGCAGGGGCTGCGGCTCCGGTATGGGAATATAAGAAGGGGGATGAGGATCTTGAGCTGAGCCATGAGAGAGAGAGGCCAGGGAAGCCTGAAAGATGCGAGTCATCGCGAGTCCTCCTCATCGGGTTGAGCGCGGTGGCCATCACCGCGGGCATCCTCCACTGGAGACGCCCTTCATTCTTACCGCCTAGCAGACCTTTCTTACCACTAGAAAGAATCATCGCTACAGATACTTACACCCTCGTCATAAATTCACACACCAAGTTGATTGACGTAATATTTTGCTTCCTTACACCTCATCATGAAGCCCTTCATGAGCTATCTTGTCGGGATCTTATGCAGGTCTTGCGTTTCTGCCTCCTTGAAAGAAGAAGGTGGGTAAACTGCCGCGCCGTAAGATCAAAATCGCTGTCATCCATACCCCACGAATGAATGGCACCGAACGTGAAGATACTCAGACATGGAAGTTGAAAGTGATTCAAAAACCGTAGAGATGAAGGAAAAGAAGTATGAAAACAGTTTTAATCAGCGTCCTTAAGGTAAGTGTAGCCGTTTCCCTGATGATGAGCATGAACGCCTGCGGTAGCAAAGATGATAAATCAGATGCAAAGGCTGTGAGCTCACAATGCACGGGCGAAGGTTCGAGCGGCTATTCGAGCGACGGCTCGAATTACTCTGCTTGCAGCATAAAGGACGGTATTGGTGCTCAATATGCTTCGGCTCAAGGCGTCCAGGGTGGAACGCAGATCGCCACGAACGCGGTGGATTTCAAGACCGGCGAAGAACTCTATGATGTAAACACCTGGACCGATGACAACTTCGGTAAAAATGACAAAGCTGTTTCGGCCAACGTCTGTCGTCAAAAAGTGCAGAATGCTGTGAAGGATTCTGAAGGCCGCAGCTGGGGCTATGAAAACGGTCAGTCTTGTATTTCTCTCTAATCAGCCTCGTGATCGCGCATGATGGGGGTCATCAGCGCTCTCGATAGTTCTGAAAAGGCCACCTCTTGCTTCGTCAAGAGATGGCCTTTATCTTGGCCAGCGTCTCAGCTGGAAGCCGACTCATAAGAACGAAGTCCCCAGCGCCAAAAGAAAGCGATCAAGCCCGAAACAACCAGCAAGGCCAGAAGCATCCAGACGAGGCCCAACCATTGCCGAGGATCAAAGAGAAAATGCACGGGCGCGCTGCCGACCAGCAGCACGGGGATCATCAGTGTGAAAAATCGCCTCGCGAAGCCTTGGTAGATGAACTCGGGCCATCGCGCGATTTGCTGCAGCTGCATCCTGAGAAAATTGATTCCATAGGCCTCGATCGTCCAAAACATCAGCATGCTAAAGCAGATTTCAATCGCGGTGAGCAGGAGCAAGGCGAGCACGACCAGAGGAAACAAGAAAAGCCAAGACAGAAGCGAGAGCTCGACGACCCTCCCAAAGTAGATGAGAAAGCCCCAAGGGATGAAAAAATTGATCATCGTCGCCGGCCGGATGAGACGCGCGAAAATCGAAAAAAGGGTATTGAGCGGACGCAAGAGGATAAAATCGAGGCGTCCCGTCCTGAGATCAAAGGAAAAGTCCCAAAAACTCTCGCTCACGAAGGTCATATGCAGATGATCGACGGCGAGCATAAAAGCGATAAAGAACATGAAGTGCGCCCGGTCCCAGGCGCCGATGCGGGCGACGTGATCGAAGATAAAGTCGACCGAGCCCAATAGGCTTCCATAAAAAAGTTGGTCCATGACGATGAGCAGCACGAAATGCAGCCGATAGCTGGAAGCGGCGGCAAAGCAGTTCGAGACGAACATGCGGTACACGGCCAGGTAGCGGCGGAGCGTTGGGAACACAGCAGGATCTCCTCTTTGACGGTCACATGCCAGCGGCGGTATAGAGCCGCAAACCGCGGCGCCAGGTGATCTGCGAGGCCCAGCTGACCAAAGCGAGCCAGAACAGGAGGACGGCGAGAGCTTCGCTCAGCGACCCCTGATAGGTGCCCATAAAGATTTTTACCGGCGTAAACGTTAGATAAGGAAAAGGGGTCCAGCGCAGGATGGCGAGCAGCCAGGCGGGATAGATTTCCAGAGGCAACAGCGCCCCTGACAAAAACTGCGCGACGGTGAGAAACATGACCCGCAGCACCCAAGTTTCCTCAAGCCAAAACGCAGCGAGGCCAATGAGATAGCTCGTCTGATACCAAAAAACTCCCATCAGCAGCGAAAAGCCGGTGCCGAGCAGCACCTGGGACAGATGCCAGTCGACCAGCAGGCCGCTCGCGGCCAGGATGACAAAGGAGATGGCGGCGACGATGATCTGAAGGCCTTGAAAGGCGATAAAGCTAGCCGTCTGATAAGGCCAAAACCCAAACGGATAGACGAGATAAGAGGAGATGCGGCCGAGCCTGATATCCTCGGCGAGGTTCATACTGTTGTAGCCCTGGGCGAGAAAACCGACGATCATCGCCCAGATCTGATAGTGCAGCATCCCCGCCAGATCGTAACCTTGGATGGTGGTGATACCCTCGACCCGAAAGATGGCGGTCCAGAGGCTATACTTGACGAAAAAAAATACGAGCGTGGGGCCGATAACCAGCAGGAGGAGATTGAGCTTATAAGCGAGCTGCTTCGTCCAGCTGATGCGGATGGTAGCCCACCACTTGGCCCATTCGGTCATAGAGAAGTCCTTACCCTGCAGGGCTTATCCGCCCGATCGTAGAAATCTTTTTATCATAGCAAAATTTTTATGGCATCCCGCTTATTTAAACTTCAAGGATCAACCGATCCTCATCCTCAGTCAAGCAGCCCATTGCCGGAGAATGATATAGCTGCCCATGACCAGCACAAACCAACCAAAGGTCGGCTTAAGTTGAGATGCCGGTACCCAATGCGCGAGACGGGTTCCACCCCATGTTCCGAGCAGGGCGAGGCTAGTTATTCCCATTAAAAATGGCCATTCTGTGCCGATATGAGCCAGGAGATCACCCCCAAAGCCAAACAAGGAATTAGCGGAAATGATGAGAAGCGAGGTTCCTACCGCTTTTGGCATCGACATTCTAGCCAGCACGACCAAAGAGGGGATAATCAAAAAGCCTCCGCCTGCTCCCACAAACCCAGCGACAAAGCCGACGGCTAGGCCCAAAGCTACAAGAAGCAGAGGACCTTGAGAAACCTTGTGAACTGCTGCGTCGATGACCTTGCCTTTTTGAATCATGGAGGCAGAAGCGCCGACCATAACCAGGGCAAAGATCGTCATGATCAGCTGATCCTTGGTGAATGGAACTTCTTTATAATGGAATATCACAGATGGAAGCAGGGGCAGCAGAACGCGCCGCGCGAGATAGGTACCGATGAACGAAGGCAAGGCAAACGTGAGAGCCGCCCTATAGTCCACCAGCTTTTTTTGATGATAGCTCCAGACCCCAAAGAGACTTGAAATGCCGACAACAAACAAAGAGTAGCTCGTCGCCATGACTGCCGGGGCACTGAACAAGTAGACGAGGATCGGTACGGTGAGGATCGCCCCCCCGCCTCCGAGGAGCCCCAGAGTCACTCCGACAAAAAGCATGGCTCCATATCCAACTATTTCCATCCTAAACCTCAATTCTTTAGCCCGGCGTGCGACCTAGCGCAGGTCATACTCCCGAATCTTTCTCCAGAGCGTGGCCCGACTGATGCCGAGCTTTTGGGCGGCTTCGGTCCTGCTGTTGCGCGTCGATCGCAAGGCCTCGCGAATCGATTGAATTTCGTCTTGTTTCAAACTGTGACGACCAGAACTCTCGACGGGATAGGGCTCCCCGCGCACCTCGGGGGTCAAATCATCTAACACTAAGACCTCTCCCTGCCCCATCACGAATGCGTATTCGATGTTATTTCGCAATTCTCTGATATTTCCAGGCCATGGATAACGGTACAGGGCTGCCAGCGCCCCCTCTTCAATGGCTGTCACCACTCGCTGCTTTTGCTTATTAAACTCTTCGATAAAGCGCCACGTCAGGACTTCGATATCGCGCCCTCGCTCAGCCAGTCGCGGCAAGAACAAGGGCACGACCCGAATCCTATACATGAGATCGGCTCTGAACTGCCCTTCTTCA
This sequence comes from Oligoflexaceae bacterium, assembly GCA_947474445.1. Classification (GTDB taxonomy): domain Bacteria; phylum Bdellovibrionota_B; class Oligoflexia; order Oligoflexales; family Oligoflexaceae; genus Oligoflexus. The sequence goes on along the minus strand of CANJJY010000086.1, from coordinate 2,982 downwards.
ACGAGATGCCGCAGCGACTGATGAGTGGCGGACACCAGCCGGATATTGGCCTTCATCTGCTTGAAAGATCCGACGGGACTAAACTGTTTATCCTGGAGAACGCGGAGCAGACGGGGCTGCAAGTCAGAGGGCATTTCTGCGATTTCATCGAGAAAAAGAGTCCCGTTATGAGCGACTTCCAGAAGCCCCTTGCGATCACTGATGGCGCCCGTGAAAGATCCTTTGACGTGACCAAAGAGTTCGGACTGCATGAGTTCAGAGGTAAGCGTCGCGCAATTCAAAGCCTGAAAGGGACCTTTTGCCCGTCCGCTCAAAGCATGAATGGCGCGCGCAACGAGCTCTTTACCTGTTCCTGACTCGCCCCGCACCAGGACGTTCGCTTCGCTCTTGGCAACCCGTTCGATGGTGGCAAAAAATTCGATCATTTTCGGCGACAGAGTCACCATTCCATGAAAGACATGCGGCTTTTCATTGGGTTTCTGGTGGAGCTTAGGCGCCATGGTTTCCCCTATGTTTGTTCAGTTTTCGCCGTTATTGGGATCTTGAAGTAGATTCTTCCGTTGGGTTCGGGATCGGGAAGCTCGCCTGCAGCTATGTTGACCTGAATACTGGGAAACAGCAGGCGAGGTGCAGAAAGAGTCGCATCCCGCGCCTGACGAAAGGCCACAAATTCAGACTGACTCGTCCCCGCTCGCAGCTGGATATTCTTCTCTTTCGATTCCCCTATCGTAGTTTCCCATGCCAGCGGACGGCCGGCGGGCTGGTAGTCATGCCCCACAAACACGCGCGTCTCGTCAGGAAGTTCATAGAGGCATCGGGCCACCGAATGATAGAGGGCGGTCGCATCGCCACCGGGAAAATCACAGCGACCCGTGCCGAAATCAGGCATAAACAGGGCATCGCCGGTAAAAACGGCATCCTCAATTAAGTAGCTGGCGCAGGCGGGAGTGTGACCGGGAGTGAACAGCACTTGAAAAGTCAGAGTACCGGCCCGCACAACTTCTCCGTCTCTGAACAGCCGTTGGAACTGGCTGCCGTCGGTTTTGAATGAAGGCGGAAAACCGAAAATATCCTTAAACGTTTTCTGCACGCGAGTAATGCGCTCCCCTATACCGATCATGGCCTTGGGAAAATATTTTTTTACCAGTTCATGAGCGCCCGAAAGATGGTCCGCATGCGCATGAGTTTCCAGAATGTAATGCACCTTGAGAGAGTGTTCATGAAGGAATAATAGCAAAGTCTGGATCGATTGACTGCTGATCGTACCGCTCGCCGCATCAAAGTCAAGGACCGGATCGATGACAAGGGCATCTTGTGTGGTCGGGTCGTAAACAACGTAAGTCAAGGTATAGGTCGCGGGATCAAAGAAATGCTTAATCTTCATGGCTTCATATCCTTGTTAAGAGTTTTGCCACATCAGCAGAGAGATGCAGATAGACCCCTGCTATCATACCGGCCACAAATTCTTGCGGCATCGACACCCTCCCGATTATTCGAGCTCGAGCTTTCTTTACACTATGCATGCCAGGCCCAGAACACCATACAAGTAATTGATATTACTTGGTTTTTAAGCATCCCACAGAGAACGGAAACTCACTATGTTGCACCTTATTGCAACATGGTTAAACCATCTTGAAACATATGCCCTCCTGAGTCGCCTTGGCAAGGAGCTATCCTCCTGTTTTTGCTGAACAGCTGACCACAAACCTCTGGCACGAGACTTGTAGTAGGAAAGGCAGTACAAGCCCCTAGCGGCGCAAGGAGAATGACATGAGCATCAAAAAAATTTTGCCGACGGCTGTGTTTCAGCTCTATCAGGAGTCAGGCGGGATTACCGTCGTCGATGTGCGAGAGACGGACGAGTTTGCTGAAGTCTGCTCACCCTTAGCGGAGAACTTTCCGCTGAGCACCTTTGATGTAAAAGGGTTTGCCAAGGGAAGGGATCTTCAAGGGCCGATCTTCATGCTCTGTCGATCGGGGAAGCGATCTCTGCAGGCCGCTCAGATGCTCGACACAGCTGGCTTTCGTTCGGTCTATAACATCGAAGGTGGGATGCTCGCCTGGGAGGCCTGTGGCCTCCCCGTGATGCGCAGACGCTAGTCCTTCTCGCTCCGCTTAGCTGAAGGTCGCGCGTCCCTCTCCGACTTTTTGCTCGTTGACGAGCACCTCCCATGTCAAGGGAAAAGCTTTAACAAGCATCGCGCTCACTCCGCAATATTCGCTCTGGGAAAGCTTTACGCCTTGCAGAGCGATGTCCGCATCGACCTCTCCCTGGATCACAAAGGCTAGATGCACGGCCGTGAAGACTTGCGGATGTCCGCCTTCGCTGAGCTGAGCGATGGCCCGAATTGTAAATGACGCAGGAACCTGTCGGTGTTTCCTCAGCCAAGCGATGACGTCCATCCCCGTGCAGCCGGTAAGGGCGCCGAGCAGGAGTTCTTTCGGCGTCTGCGCCCGACCTTGTCCAATCGGCGTTTTGGCATCCATAAGCACTTCGTGCTCAGCTGCCAGACTGGTAAATTGCATTTTCTCTCGCCATTGGAGATTGACGTTTAAGGTCATGGTTCGACTCCTTCTGCTTTCTGTTTTCTCATCTTCACTCTAAGACAAGGCCTAAGTGATGCAATAAGTTGACCAAATGATAAGCCTCACATTCTTGATGTCCTCGCGCGAAATCGGGCAACCATAAACAATTATTTGTTCAAATCACGCTCAATCGGCCGCATATCGTGAGGTACGGATCTTGCTTGGTGAGGGGTAATCTCACTACGGAGGTCTCTTTATGCCACAGAACATTCATCGCTACGAGCGCGCCCTGCGGATTGCCCTTGGTCTCATCCTCACCAGCCTCGCCTTTGTCGGTCCAGCTAATTATTGGTTTCTCCTCGGACTGATTCCTCTAGTGACTGGTCTTGTGGGTTGGTGCCCGCCCTACTCCTTGCTGGGGATTAATACGAATAAGGGGAGCTCTTCACGATAACT
>CANJJY010000085.1 GCA_947474445.1 Oligoflexaceae bacterium | reverse complement strand
CGAACCCATCGAGCCCATAGACTCGTCGTGAAGGAGAGCCTTTATTGGCTCAGAAGGCGAGTCCGCAGGTCCGTCGTGCATTCCATCGTGCATGCCGCCTTTATCACCCATTCCACAGGCTGCCGAAATTTTATCGGCCGCTTCCTTATGGGCCGCCATCAGCTCTTGTTGAAGAGCGGCAAAGTCGGCAAAGAGTTCTTGCTTGACCTTGTCGAGGCCGGCCGCGAGCTCGTCCTTATCGAGTTTGCCATCGCCGTTGGTGTCGAATTTTTTGACTATTTTAGCTTTAAACTCTTCTTTTGCTTCTTTGAGCTTGGCTTTGAGAGCGGCTTTTTCCTCTTCACTCAACTTGCCGTCACCGTCTTTGTCCGCGGCTTCGAGGAGGGCCTTGTGGATCTCTCTTTGCGTCATGACCTTGCCGCCGACGACTTCGTCTTGAGCTTCTTCGGCGAGTTTGAAATATTTTGCTTCGACATCGTTATCGATCGTCGCTTTAGAATCGGCGTTTTTAACTGTCTTGCTTTTTTGATCCGCGTCCTGCCGCGAGCAGGCGACCAGAGCGAGCAGACCCCAACTGAGAATCACGGGTGAAAGCATTTTCATTGGGTTTCCTCTTTCTTCAAACCAGTTGAAACATGAGAAGCAGAAGGTCTTATCGGAAACTTTTAAAATTTCTTGACCAAAGCTAGATAAACATAATTGTTTCAATATTTTAGGTTTGAGATTTAAGGTGGGGAAATGAGGGTGAGCTCCCGAAAAGGAGCTCTATGCAGACAAGAGATTTCAGGATGCTACAGCCGGCTCGAGCGAGCCGATAAACTCCCTCAGATGGCGGGCCACGAGACCGGGAACTTCGACTTGAGGCGCGTGTCCTACGCCCTCCAGCACCACCATGCGACTGTTGCGGAGAAGCTTGTGTCCGCGTTGACCAAAGGAGAGGGGAAAGAGGCTGTCTCGATCGCCCCAGATGATCAAAGTCGGGACCTTGATCTTGGCCATATGCTGATTCATAAACAAATCTTTGTACCGAGGGTGATTCTTGCCCGGAATATCAGCAAACATTTGCTTGATCAGATGCCCATACCACTCGTGGTTTTCGCGAAAATTGCGCAGCAAATAGTCCTTCACGAAAGGAGGCAAAACAGGCGGACGATGAAACACACGGCGCCAGAACCGGTCAAATTCTTCGACGGTTTTGACTTGAAACATGATTTCACCGGCCAAAAATTCGTCGTAAATTGAAGGGTTCTTGAAATCTGTGATGGCGGCTGAATTGATCAGCGTGAGGGATTGAACCAAATCAGGGCGCTTCTGCGCGAACATCATGGCGAAGGCGCCACCGAGCGAATTACCGACGACGTGGACCGGCCCCAAAGCGGCGGCTTCGGCAAATTCTGCAATCCATTCTGCATAGGACTCATAATTATGCGGCAGGTCCTTCCTCTTGAAGCTTTGCCCAAAGCCAGGCAAATCGGGCACGACTAGGTTGAAGTGTTTAGTCAGATGGAGAGCAAAAGGATAGATGCCGTCCATACTGTCGCCAAAACCGTGAAAGTAGAGAATCGTTTCGGCATTTTGATTTCCCGTCTTCCAGTACCGCAGGCGACCAGCCTTTAAGTCCAGCTCATGGACACTGGCGCCGATCCATTGACGCGCGAGATGAATACATGACCTGAAAATTGTTTCGCCAATGTGAGCGCGGGTATGAAATTTTGCTTGTTCGAAATGTTCGCTGTAGGAAGCCTTATTAGAATCGACTTCGAGGAGGGGACTGAATACGGCGGCAGCCAAACCACCTTTTTTCTTGAGGGATGCACGCAGATTCTCGTGAACCTGTGAGCGCCGGTTGAGGACCCAGTTTCTAACATTTAAATCGCTGACTTGGGCACTTAAAAGCCATTGAAGCCAAGATCGAGTTGCCTGACCTTCAACCATACTTTGATCTCCTCAGCTTCCAAAAACCTCTAGTGGTCTCGCGTCGAGACCCTTTGCATCTTTACCAGATCAAGTGATTCTGCACCATTCCATTATTATAAGCTTGAATCTGCGCTTTGAGATACCTCAGTTGAGCGTCGGCTGCGCTGGGAAGTGGGGTGAGAGCTTGAGTCAGAAGAGGATCAAGCGGCCAGCGGAACATCTTAGCCGATCCTTCACGCGACCAACTCAAAACTTGATCGCGGCTGAAGAGGTGATAAGTCTCGCCTTCATAGAGGACCACACCAGGACGGCTCAAGGGACGCGCCAGGCTTTGACCAAAAGGTGTGTGCTGAGGAGCGGGGATGCCGAGCAAATCGAGAACGGTCGGCATGATGTCGGCATGCTGCGCGGGTTCGTTCGGTTGGGGAAAAGTTAGGGCTTGATCGTTTTGAATAAACAGCAGAGGGACGGCATAGCGTCCGTAGGATGTTTCGTAGAGAGGATCTTCGGATTTTGACGTGTGGTCGGCCGTAAAAATAAACAGCGTGTCAGCAAACCATTTCTGCTGGCGCGCGGTCTCATAGAATTTTTGCAGGGCGTAGTCGGCATAACCGATGCTCTCATGAATCTCGAGAGTTCCTTTGGGAAATCGTCCCTGGTAGGCGTCGGGAATCCGATAGGGATGATGCGAGCTCAAAGTGAAGATCGTCGCGAAGAATGGTTCGTTCTGGGCCGTGAGATCTTTGGCGACAAACTGCAGAAAGGGCTCATCAAATATCCCCCATTGCCCATCGTCGTCACCGGACAAGGGATATTCGTTGGCTCCCTTGTAGTGATCAAAGCCAAACTGCTGGGCCATCAGATCAAAGAACATCGTTCCATTGCGGCCGCCATGATAAAAGGTGCTCTGGTAGCCAGCGCTCTTGAGTTGCGAAGCCAGGCCGATCACTTGATTGGTTTGATAAGGCGAGGTGATAAAAGGCGGTTCCATCCAGGCCGGAACGGAGGCCAGAATGGAAGGCAGGGCGTCGATCGAACGACGACCGTTGGCAAATGCTTCCGGATAGGATGAGCCCTTCTGCATCAGTCCGGCTAGAAACGGCGCATAGGAAACCTTGCCAGGCCCGGGTTGAACGTATTCTTGGCCAAAGCTTTCGAGGATGACGAGGACGACGTTCTTGGGCTTTCGGCCATCTTTGGTCAGCACCGGGTCCCCGGCTCCTTGGGGAGGAAGCAGAGATTTGAGCTCCGCAGCGCTGAAAAAATGATCTTCGGAAAGAGATACTTTGGAACTAGATTTGAGAACGGTAAAGGTGCTGTTCAGTGAGATCACACCCGCTCGTCCGCCTATATCGGCGAAAGCTTGCGCGGGGATCAAAGGTTTTGCCTGCCAGCCGCCGCGCATCGCGAGTGCAATCGCCGCGATCGTGATCAGAGTCCAGGCCCATTGCCCGACCTTATGCCTCCGCGTCGCCTCCCGGTATTTTGATTCAAAGGGAAAAAGCAGGCGCGCGCTGATCCAGGCGACCAGAAACCAAAGAAGAAGCAGAAGCAAACTATTGAGCCAATAGTAGCGGGCAATCTGTCCGAACTGCTGGCCAATGTCGTGCGCGATAGCAAAAGAATCCAAGGTGAGCCGTTTGCCGGTAAATTTATAATATTCGACGTCGACCAGATTGAGGCCAACAGCTAAGGCATTGGCGCAGGTCGCCAAGCCCACCGCAAACCAAGCGACTGCAAAACGGTACGCGCGCGGCCAGGGAATTAAGATGACGACGTAACTCAAGCCATTGCTCATGGCGAGGGCTGCGAGGTCAAAGCGCAAACCATACCAGGCGAAGCGAGTTGCATCGTCCCAAACTAGATCTGGAAATTGTAGCCGATTCTGCCACCAGAACAGGAGCCTAAGCATTTGATAGAGAGTGAGAATGACAAGCGCGTGCATGAGCACGCGCGTCGGGAGTTGATTTTGAGAGGAGGTTCTACGTTTCAATCGATGACTGAGCTCAAGAAGCTGCGGCTACTCTCGCTGTTGAGATCGACCGCATAGGTCAAGCCGATTTCCTGGCCTTGAGCCATCTGCTTGACTTCGCCCCCGATGGTGACGCTCGCCAATTGACCATTCACCAGCCAGGGACTCCCTGAATCGCCTTGCGCACTCGCCACGTGTTGGCCAACAGGAAAAGACTCTCGCGTGCGGGGTAGGCCAGAAAGCGTAAGAAGACCCTGCGTGCAGCTCTTCACCGTGTTGCTGCCGTAGCGCTTGTCTCCAACCGTTCTCGCTCCCTGTATCCCTTTCTCTCCACTCTCTTGTCCACCGAATCCGACAAGAGTGACTTTTTCATTCAACTGAGGACTTTCTTCGCCCAACTTGAAGCTCGCGGGAGCGGTGCCACCAGGAAAATCGATGATGGCCAGATCCGTTGCGGTGATCGCATTGCGTTGACTGAGGTCATACTCCGGATGGATGTGCGTGCGCACGGCACGAGCTTTGACTTCAAAACTGCGCTGGCCCTGAGCGTCGACCTGAGGGCGCACGAGGTACATGTCGCCCTGTCCATCGGCCGAGCTGCCGAGACAGTGAGCAGCCGTAATGGCTTGATGGTCGTTGATAAAGGTCGCGGTGCAATATGTCGGATTGCTTGCGTCAGGATGATAAAGGAGAACCACAGCTGGGAATTCTGTGTCTTCCGCTGGAATGGCGTTGGTCAGTTTGAGGTTCGATTCGGCTGGCTTCCCGCCGCTACCGCAGGCCACCATACCCATGACACTGCTGAAGGTCCCGATGAAATGCCGTATCTTTTTCATGGTGTTCTCCTTTTGCATCCAAGGCCGCGTTCCCAGCTCTGATTCGCCCTTGGGGTCGAATCCTGCCACCTGAAAGTTGCATCCACTGTGCGAACACTATCCCTTGGCCTGCTAGTCAACATAATCCCGATCGCTTGTCGTGTAAATGTTTTGTCGAGTCTCGCGGCGCTTTTTTTTTGCGTGTGATTTGGCACTTTTTCACCGGCAGCTTTGGAGCTTAGGCGCAAATCAAGCTAGCGGTAAAAAGCGTTGCAGATGCCTCGTTAAACGGGCAAAAGCACAGCAGATAAGCGAACTTCTGTTGAGTACATAGTTCGCTGCATGGCTCAAGCGGCGCACGAGGGCCGCTGGCACAAAGTCTGCACTCGTCTCCACCGAGAATCGTCGCACAGGGAGAGTATGACTATGCAAGTTCGTCGAGGCCTCTCTTTTCCTCAGCTGCCTTTCGTGATCTTCATACTGATCTCTCCTCTCGTGCTTCAAATGTGTAGCCGCGACACGGAGCCTTCCACGCTGCGCATGGTGAACGGTTCGCTGCCGACCGCTGCCCATCCATCGAGTTGGAGCGCCGTCGCTCTCGTCGATCCATTCAGCGGCGAATCCTTTTGTTCGGGCACCTTGATTGCGCCCGATCTCGTCGTCACCGCTGCACACTGCATTTTCGACAAGAGACCGGAAGAAATTGAGGTTTTCTTCGGACCGTTGGTGAAAGACCGCCAATCGCCGCGGCTCAAGGTGGTCGCGAAAGATACCTTTAAGAAATTTCAAAAATTTGAATCTAACTTTGACATCGGTTGGGTGAGGCTGGCTCAGCCAGCTCCGGAAGGTTATCGACCGCTTGAAATCTGGCAGGACTCGACGCTTTTGCAGCCCGGAAAAGATCTATCGATTGCTGGCTATGGCCGCACTGCTTCACAGTGTGCCGATGGGGATGAAGGGTGTCAAGGAGGGCAGCTTCTCTATGTCGATACTTCGGTGCAGGAGTTTGTCAAGCACGGGCGGCTCTTTAGCCTCATCGTCATCGGCCCGCGACCGGACCATGGGCCATGCTTTGGCGATAGCGGGGGACCGGCTTACGTCAAGCACGATGGAACTTGGTATCTAGCCGGTGATTTTATGGGCTGGGACCGCATTCTCGTTTCTGAAAATCTCGATACGATCTGTGACACGGGACATGCCATCTATAATTTTGTCGGTGATTACGTACGCTGGATCGAAGAAACCTCAGGGGTGACTCTTACCTACAACGCGAATATCAATCCTCGACCGGCAGTCGAACCTCTCAACGCCCTCAGCGAAACGCCTGTCGATTTTGCTGGGTGGTGTGCCTATGACAATCACGAAGACCCGGCCTGGTTTACAGTGCAGCGTTTGATACGGCTCGCCAGCGATTATCGCTTGAAGGCGGATGATCCTGCCAAAGCTCGTGAGGTGTTTGAAGACTGCGCGGTGGCCGAGGTCTGGTTGCGCAAGATGCTGGCGGCCGATCCTAAGTTGACGATACCTGGCTACGATCCCACTAACTTCGTCGATAGCGCGCGACTTGAGGATGTCAGGCCCCTGGCGAGCTTGGCGACGATGGGCATTGAAGAGCTAGTGCTCAACGATCACAGTATCGAAGATTTGAGTCCGATCGCTCAGCTCACCACGCTCAAGCACCTCGAGATCGTCGATAATACCGTGTCTGACCGAAGGTCAGTTCAGGTCCAGCCTTCGCTGCGGATCCAAGGTTTTGCTCAGTTGGAAGATTTGCGCATTCACAATTCCTTCGCTCCGGTCGATCTCGGTGATCTCAGTCAATTGAAAAAACTCAAACGTCTCGAACTTTCGCACCTCGATCTCGCCAGCCTTTCGGGACTGGAGCGACTGCCTCTGCGAACTCTCATGTTGGACAACCTGGTCCTCCCACAGGCTTTGGATCTGACGATGCTCGCCGGTCTTGAGTCCTTGCGGCTTGAGAAAATCAACGTATCTGGCTTGCCCGAGAGCATGGCATCGCTTCATGATCTCGCTTTACTCGAAGTGCAAGGCCTGCGCAGCATTCCCAGCAGCCTGCCCACCTTACAAAAGTTCACTCTCTACGCCAGCGATTTTAGCGGTGAGCTCAACTTTCATCAGGCGGCAGCGCTAGAAGAACTCTCGATCATATCGAACAAGAACATCAGGCGCATCCGTTCCATCTCCGATATGCCGCTGCTCAAAAGCCTGGATATCGTAGAGAATCAACTCGATGGCATCGATCTCATTGCCCGTCTGCCCGCCTTGAAAGAGATCAGTCTGATGAAGAACGGCTTGCGTCAAATGCCCCTCATGGAAGATCTCCCTCTGCTCGAAAAGCTCGATTTCGATGGCAATCTGTTGAGCGCGGTCGGTAATCTCTCTGCGTTTCCGCAACTGGTCTATCTCAACTTGAACCGCAATCCTTTGAAAAGTCTGAAAGGTCTGAACAATCTTCCCGCTTTGAAGCGATTGTCTGTTCAAAACGAACCAGGAGAAGGCCTGACGAGTTTGCAAGGTCTTGGCTTACTGGGAGCCTTAGAAGAACTTAACCTCTCGGGTAATTCTCTGACCAGCGTCGCGGAGCTGGCTCCCTTCAGACAGCTAAAAGTGCTGATTCTAACAGATAATCGTGTGACCGATCTTGCTCCCCTGAAAGATCTTACCGAGCTCGAATATCTCGAAGCTGTAAATAATCCGCTGGTCGCTCGCACCTGCCCCAGCAAAAAACCCAATGCCTGCCGATTTGAGTGGTTTGTGATCAGCGATCAAGCCAAAATTGGTGAGCCCGTGGTCAATCCCACTTAAAGGCGTCAGCCAAAGCCGATGTTCTCTCGTGGCAAGCCCTCACTCTGATGGGCCTTGTTGCGGCCGAGGCCGGCTTTAGAGTATTCTTGAAAAAAGTTCGGTCTAGGAGAAAAAAAGTAATGAAACGAGCTCCCGTTTTCGGCCTTTTGTGCTTGTGCGTTTTCTTGGGGGCTTTTCGACCCCGCAATGGTGAGAAAACGTATGAAGAGTTCAAACCCCACATGCGCGCCATTTATCAATCGCTCATGAACATTTATCCCTATACCCTCAGCCAAAAGGCATTCAATCAAAAAGAGCAGGCTAAGCTCATCGAGGAGAATCTCCAGATTCTCGCTGACCACGCCGGATACATTGAGCGCTTGGCTCACGAAGACGAGTCAGGTCACTCTCATCTGAGTCACCAGCTGTCGCGCAATGCACAGCAAGCGGTCTTGAAGTTCAAGTCGGGACTCGGCCATCAGGCTCAGTTTTATATCCAAGAAGTTTATGACACCTGCCTTACTTGTCACACGAGCAGGACGAGCCAAGACGATTCCGAATTTACCGTCGATTTTGGCAAAGACGTCAACTGGGATGCGATGGGTGGTTTTGGTCGGGCTCGATTCCTATCGCTTTCGCGTCAATTCGAAAAAGCGATGGATGAGTACGAAAAGATTTTTCTAAGCCAGCAGATGAGTCTGGAAGAATTGCTGCAGTATGATCCTTTCGTCGATTACATGATCCTCGGTCTTCGGGTGAAAGAAGAAAAAGGGCGGGTGGCCAAGACTTTCGAAAGTTTGATGGCTAAGCCGCTACCGGCCATGGTCAAGAGCGATCTCGATGCCTGGGTCAAATCCCTTAAAAAAGTACCGGCGAAGTCGGCTAAGCAAAGCGAGCTGGCTTATGCCAAAGAACTGATTAAAGCCTCTCAATCGCTCAGCGAGTACCCGCAAGATCGCAAAGGCCTCGTCTACTCGATCCTCGCCTCAAAGGAATTGCTGGGCTATCTGAAGCAGAAGAAAATACCGGAGGCAAAGCGAGCGGAGACCTATTACGAACTCGGTCTCAGTGAGATGCGCATCGGTTCGCCGCAGATCGCAGGTGAATCAGGCTACTACTTTGAAGAGGCGATTCGCCTGGCTCCCAAGGCAGCCTTCTCCAAGAAGGCCTTCGCTCTCTATGAAGAAGGACTCCTTTTCGGTTACAGCGGCAGCGGAGGGGTCAATCTCCCAGCCTCTGAAAAGCAAAGGCTCGAAGACTTGCGGACTTTAGTCGAGTGAGTGGGGCCGCTCGAGAACTAGCGAGCGAGTCCTTTTACGAGGGTTCCGTGATAATGCACGCAAGGCAGCACCGCCGTATTTTGCATGAGAATAGTTCCTGGCGAAAGAACGGCGTTGCATCCCGTCTGCGCATGGTCACCGATCAGCGATCCTAGTTTACGCAGTCCCGAGGCTATTTTTTGACCGTCTTCGGGATGAACGACACGGACCGCGTCACCTTTTAATTTGAGGTTGGCTAGCTTGGTTCCTGCCCCAAGATTCACATCACGTCCCAGGATAGAATCTCCGACATAAGCAAAGTGCCCGGCTTTTGCTTCATCAAAGAAGATCGAGCCTTTGACCTCAGTCGTGTGGCCAACTACGGCGCGCGGACCTACGTATACACTGCCGCGAATGAAGGCTCCGTGCCTGACTTCGGCCCCTGGCGCGATAAAGCAAGGACCTTGGATATAGGCAAAAGGTCCGATCTCAGCGCCTTCCCCGACAAAGACGGGGCCTTCTATGAGAGCCTGCGGCGAAACCCGGCCGCGGATCAGCGGCTGATCACTCACGCCATGTTCTTTCAGGAGCTTATTGATCAGCTGGGTCAGAGGTTGGCCGAGCAGCTGAAAAACATTGTGAACATTGAATTGTTCAAAGAGAAAAACCTTCGGTAGATCAAAGATGAGTTGGGGACTTAGCTCTGTGGACATGCAGCCCTCCCGGGAAGACAGGCAATTTCTGCCTCAAGTAAATTCTGGGGACGCCGAATCAATGCTTTAAGTGGCTTTAAGGTAACAAAATCATTCGCCCCTGTCATGTCTGATGCTATGGTGCGGTGAGGGTTGAGTCGAGGTCAAAGAAACTATGTTTGATGTGAACCAGTTCAAAAGAGGCGTTAAGGAGTGGATTCGCGTCAATCCCCATGGTTCGGAACTCGATCTGCGCGACTTCTGCGATGAAATCATTCCACCACCTCTCTATCAAGCCAACCAATGGTTGATTGAACAAACTCTCTCTTGGTATCGCCATATCCTTGAACGGCGTGAAAACGATACCTCGGACGATTACGAAGGCAGCGAAGCTTAAGCAGTAAGATCAAGTTGGGTCATCAGCTTTGCCCCGATATCAAAAAACCTTGCTAGGACGAGCGTCCGCAGCAAGGTTTTTTGGTATGACTCATACCTCAACAGGTACTTTAGCTGTGGCGAGCCGTGGCTTCCTTGATGCGTTGGTATTCCGTCTCAGGAATGACATCGAGAACCTCAAGATCATCGAAACCAAGATCTTGGATCCAGTGGACGTTGCGCATTTCAGGGAGCGGCGAAACTACGAACGTGCCATCGTCTTTTTCGTAGTATTCGTAGGCTTCCAATATTTTACCATCGCGCGTTATTTGATAGTAATGGTAGCCGTCACCGTTTACCAGACGACCATCCCGAGAATCACCCGTCCAATATTCTTTGGCAAACATGACGTCGGGGATAATTGCTGTAAGCATGCTTTGCCCTCCTGAGCCGATCAATTCGTACCTCTCTTTCATGTTCGGCAGATTTCCTGCGGGGTTGAGCTGAGCTTGCGACGTGCCCACTAACAGGCTGATATCTAAGACTAATTTAACACGTGTCCGAAGCGGTTCCAACGCAGGCGTGGCCAGGCCTCCTCGTCAGGACTGAACATGCTCCAGAGAACAAACAGGGCTTTCCCACGGACATATTCCATAGGAACCTGACCCCAGACACGCGAATCTGTCGAGTTGTCCCTATTGTCTCCCATGACGAAGAGGGAGTCCGGAGGGACGACGTAATCGCCTTTCTCAAGGAATTTTTGGCTATACGAGAACAGCTGGCTCGAGAGTTTGTCCTGCATGACCCAATGATCGAGGTCACCTAGCTTTTCGACGGAGAGTGATTTGATATTGGGATTATCCTGAATGTCCTCCAAAATAACCCTGTCATTATCATGGTCAGTGCGGGGTTGAGCCACGTCGTTGATGTAGAGGATATTGTCCTGGACGCGGATATGGTCCCCCGCGAGACCGACGACTCGTTTCACATAGTCGGTGTCAGGATTCTTAGGGTAGCGGAACACGATGATGTCACCGCGCTTGGGGCTGGCCCAAGAAAGAATCGCATAATCGGTAAAAGGAATCTTCAAGTCGTAAGACAATTTGAAGGCCAAGAGTCGATCTCCGACCTTGATCGTCGGCTCCATAGAGGCAGTCGGGACATGGTAGGGGGAGGCAATCGACCAGCGGAAACAGAAGATCAGAAGGATAAGTATGGCTAATTGGCGTAAATTCTCAGGACTCCAAAATCCCGGCTTCTGCTTGGTTTCAGACATAAACGCTTAAAAACCTCATGCGGATAGAACATAGCGACCCAAGCCCAAACGGAAGAGTCGCAAAAACCTCTTTTACCTTAGGCTATTTCAATTGTCATGAGAGAACACTCAGAGAGGGGGTTTAGTTCTGATCCTTACCGTCCGAAGAGATCTCATCGAGGGTTCTTTATGAAAATGATGCTTCTCTTCGTTCTCTTCGGTCTCATACCCGGTCGCCTGCATGCCTTTACAGCCAATAAAGTCTGGTTTGACTTTCTGGATCGAGGGCGTTACCGCGTGACGGTCAATTACACCGTTCCCGCTCTCAAGGAGTTTAGAGAGTCTGCCGTGATTTTCGTGAAGAAAGGTGATGCCGAAAAATTTTATTGGGCCATCGTGCGGGGAGCGGACTTCTATCCAGATGATCCCAAACTCACCCGCTACAACGCACCCAAACTTCAGCCCACCCCTTGGTAGGCTACTGTCTCAAGTCAAAGGCGATCAGTGAGCTCGCACGCGATCGAGCGCTTTGCTCGCCACGGTCGCGCCCAGGCGACTGATGACATCGCTCGCCAAGGTCGCCGCGAGGTGACCGCATGCGTCCAAAGGTTTGCCACGGCAGATCCCATAGAGAAATCCAGCCGCAAACATATCGCCCGCTGCCGTCGTGTCGACCACTTCGGTCGGCACCGCTTTGATGATGTGTCTTTGCGATCCTTTGCCGATTAAAGCTCCATCCGCTCCCAACTTGATTGCGGCGATGGCCCCGGCTTCGGTGAGACGATTGCAGGAAATCTCAGGCGTCGCATCGTAAAGGAGCCGCGTCTCTTCGCGATTAGAAAAAACGATGTCGGCATATTCTTCGATGAGGGGGATAAAGTCTTCGCGGCAGTTCTTGACGACGAAAGGATCCGCGAGATCAAAGGACACCAGAGTATCGTTGGCTTTGGCGACCTGCAAAGCGCGACGGATGGCGCGAATCTGTCCTGGATTAGCCCACTGATAGGCCGAGAAATGAAAGACGCGTGCCGCAGCAATATCCGCTTCCGGTACAATTTTCTCATCGTAAATGCAGCTGGCCCCTAGACTTGTATTCATCGTTCTTTCGCCATCGGGAGTGACGAGGATAAAGCAGGTGCCCGTATGCGCATCGACGTGCTGCAGATGCGATTTGATGCCGAGCGAAGCCATGCGGCTTTGAATCATATTGCCATAGGGATCGCGGCCAATAGCGCCTGCGAAAGCGGTCTTGGCGCCCAGCGCTGCGAGAGTACGGATGGCATTCATCGAAGAACCACCGAGCTCCTGAGTCGTCTCTTTGACTGAAAAATGTCGGATCACCTGCTGCTGACGCTCGTCGTCGACGAGGTGCATGATGCCCTTATTGAGAGCCAGCTGATCGATATCTGCCTCTGAAGCTTTGACCAATACATCGACTAAGGCGTTGCAAATAGAAACGACGTCTAGACTTTTCACCGTTCAGAGCTCTCCCGAAATTGGCAATAAAACGGCAGTTTAGAGAGGCATCTGGCAGGTGTCAAGCCAGGCGGTAGAGCTAGGCCTGTTGGGAAGTGGGCTGTGTGCTAAGAGAATCGAAGTGACGCACATTGGCGTGAAAGGCTTCTTGCTTAAGGACTTTGGCTTGAAGAGTTTCAAGAT
>CANJJY010000084.1 GCA_947474445.1 Oligoflexaceae bacterium | reverse complement strand
CGTAGAGTCGGACTTCAATATTCAGCATGACTCACATTCTCCTTAAAAGCGTGGAGGGGAAAAGTGAACACGAGACCAAGAGGAGCGGCTGAGACAGTATCCATCCCAGCGGCAAGCATGGCCCAGGCATTGGCCTTCAGGAGAGGACTGATTAAGTGAGAGCCCTGTCCGTCCAGAATATGAACGTGAGTTTCACCTGAAACTTGACGAAGACAGGCCTTGTAGAAACACGTCAGTTCCTCTGGCTTGCGGACCTCGTGAAGGAGTCGCGCCGTCCCAGGCTTCTCGCGCACTTGGCCGAGGAGTTCACGGAGGTAGGGATACGCAAAGAATCGCCAGCCAATCAGCGTCGAGATGGGATTACCTGGCAAACCAAACAGCACAGGGCCTTGCTCCCAAGTCGCGAAGAGCACCGGTTTTCCTGGCCTTACCGCTACTTTATGAAACAAAATTTGGGCGCCCGTTTGCTCGAGAACAGAGCGCACGAAGTCATGCCGCCCCATCGAAACAGCCCCGGTGCTAATGATCAAATCGGGCTGCAGTTCAAGACAGAGCTTTATCTCCTGCGCGAACATTTCAGGATCGTCGGGAATCAATTTATGGACGACCAATTCATAGAGAGGATCTTGAAAGAGCGCCACGAGATAAGGCCCCGAGGCATCGCGAATGGATCCCTGCTTCAATTCTGGATCGGAGTATCTCTGCAGCTCTTTCCCCGTCGCGAGAATGGCAATGCGAATAGGCTCGCAGACATTTAATTGTTCGATGCCGAGACCCGCGCAGGCCATGATCAGTTCGGGTCCTACGGCCTCACCGGCCTGCGCGATCTTTTGCCCCTCGATGAAATCGCCACCGCGGTAGCGAACATTTTCGCCCGATTTTATTTCCTGAGAAATCTCGATCCAACGCTGTCCGCTTTGGTCGTCGTGACCAAGGCGAACGTCTTCGACTTTGATCACCGCATCGACGATGCCTGCGGGCATCATGGCGCCCGTAGTAATCTCGTAAACAGCTCCGGCCTCACAGGCTGCTGGTTCATCGCCAGCCGCCCAAGCTCCCAGCACCGGGAGACGGCAAGGATTGGCCGCCGTAGCACCACGGGTGTCTGCTGCCCGCAGGGCGAAACCATCCATCTGGGAATTATCGAAATAAGGCACTGCAACGGGACTCTGCAGATCATCAGCCAATACACGTCCGAGACAAGCTGTTAAAGGTAGGATGGCGGTCTGCTTTTGCTGCATGCGCTGAGCGCGTTTAAGCGCTGCCTTCTGCAAGGCAATGTCCAGGGCATGTTCGTAGGAAAGCAAGGGCCGCAATTCGTTCAATGAACACCTCCCCGAATCGTATGCACGGCATGTGACAAGATCGGGAGCAAGGCAGCCAGTCCTTGCTCCACAGCGCGATGACTTCCCGGCAAAGCGATAATCAGACTGTGACCGGCAATGCCGGCAAACGATCGACTCAGATATGAAAAGGGCGTGTGCTGCGCCCCCGAGCTCCTCAGTAACTCGCCAAAGCCGGGAATCTCCTTATCGACGATCGCCCGCAGAGCTTCCGGAGTCAGGTCACGCGGCGCAAGTCCGGTACCGCCCGTCAAGAGAATAAGGTCGGCACTGAGACGTTCCACCGCTTCACGCACGACCTCTTGGATGGCTGGCACTTCGTCGGGAACAAGAAAGGTTTGGCCTAACAGTCCACCCTGCTGTTCGGTCCAATCAGCCAGCAGAGGTCCTGACCGATCTTCGGCAAGACCCTGGTGACAGCGGTCACTGACAGTCACGACGGCGACGCGGAGTCCTTGCAACTGCTGACTCGGGCTGGTCGCCATTGCAGGTTTATCGGCTTCAAGGGATTGGCGATCAGGATGGATCCACACGCCGGATTTCCCGCCTTCCTTGCGCGTCAGCAGGATCTCCCCCATCTTAAGCGCGGGATCGGTGCCCTTGCTCAGATCGTAGATGGTGAGCAGCGCCGCTTGAACAGCTGCGAGCGCTTCCATTTCCACACCGGTTTTAGCTGTGGTTCTCACTTCGCTATGAGCCGTCACCGTAAGGTCTTTCTCATCGAGGCGACAGTGAACGCGCACCGACTCGATCGGCAAGGGATGGCAAAGAGGAATCAATAAGGCCGTGTTCTTAGCCGCCATGACGCCAGCAATCTCGGCCAATGCGAGAGCATCGCCCTTCGGAAGGGTCTTATGCAGCAGATGCTGAAACACTTCTGAACTGACGAAGATCTTGCCTTCAGCCCATGCGGTGCGTTGAGTGGCGAGCTTAGCCCCCACGTCGATCATGCGAAAATGCTCAACCGCCGATGCTGGCGAATTGCTGGGTGTTTCCATACTGACCCTCTTGCAAAAAATGCGAAACTTTTTTGTGACCGAGTAAAGACTGGACAGCGAGATGCAATTCGTCGCGCTGATCCGGTCGCTGCAGAAAGGCGCGCAGAGAATGTTGGCCATCGCCGAAGAGACAAAGCTTTAATTCACCTCGGCAGCTGATCCGCAAGCGATTGCAGCTGTCGCAAAAATCTTTGGCGTAAGGCGCGATGAGACCCAGACTGCCCTGATGATCCGCGTGTTTATATTCGCGCGCCGGACCATCGGTAGGTCCGCGCGCGCGCTGATACCAACCGTCGGCTTCGAGAGTCTTCTGGATGACCTGAGCTGAAATATGATGTTTCTCAAACAGTTCGAGATTGCCCCCCGTGCGCATGAGTTCGATGAATCGGACACTCACCGCACGATCGCGGACGAAAGCGGCAAACAGAGGGAGATCAGAGTCATTGACACCCCGCATGAGGACCGCATTCACCTTGACTCTGAGTCCCGCCGCGATCGCTTCCTCGACTCCTCCTCGGACACGTTCGAGCAAATCCTGACCGGTCGTCTCCTTGAAGATGTCGGGACGCAGGGAGTCAATGGAAACATTCACAGCATCGAGTCCGGCAGCCAACAATTCGGGGAGCAAAGCACTCAGACGATAGCCATTGGTCGATAGAGCGACCTCCTGGATCCCGGGAGTTTGCTTGGCCATCGCTACCAGCTCGACCAGATCGCGGCGCAATGTCGGTTCGCCCCCTGTCAGACGAATCTTCACGACGCCCAGCGCCGCAAAACCTGCGAAGAGATTTTGGAATTCATTTTGATCGAGAGGCCGATCTTGCGTCGGATCTTTGCAGTAGCCTTGAGGCAGGCAGTAGACGCAGCGAAAATTACAGGCGTCGATCACAGAGACCCGCAGATAGCGGAAGCTGCGGCCGAAACCGTCCTGCAGCGAGCTGGCCATGCTTGCACCTTCCCTTCTTGACCCGCAGGTCACCAGACTTTGTGGCTCGCACAAAAGAAATAAACAGTCGGAAGGACTGCCGAGAATGGAGCTCTCTTAACCCGAAGGGAGAATGCACCCAGCCTTAGCGAGGTCCTTCTATGATCCGACGCTTATCTTCGGGGAGACTTGAATTAAAGGAATAATCAGCCACTTTATAGTCTTGCGTCCAGTAAATCTTCAATTCCTTGGTCGCACTGTCACCAAACAGGCGATAATTATAAAATCCATAGGTCCAGGTCGCAGTCCCGCCCGAACTCCCGACCGAGGTCGGAGCCCCCAAGTAGCGCTGGACGTCGGCTTGGGTCGTCAGGTTCTTCTTGAGCCAGCTGAGATCGGAAGAAAAATCCTTGCCGCGCGTTACACAGCTGGCGCCGAGCAACAGACCGTACATGGCAATCCCCTGCAGACGGAGACTTATAGCTTTCAACATCGTTCGAACTCCCCTTCGCTAAGCTTTCCGTACCGATGAATTTTTATCATTGGGATTCGAGTTCTACCAGCTTTCATTGCTTGAGCGTCAAGCGCCCCATCTCGGGTGGTGAGGCCGAACGCAAGTCTCCTGTTGGTCTCGTGCACGAGCTGTGCTAGGACCTTCTGAAAGCTATGCAATGCTTTTGACGGAGTATCTCATGCCGAAATTATCAATTCGTAACGGAAGTCTCGCCGCCTCCCTCGTCATTTTGCTTGGGTGGGGCATAAAGTCTTGGGTGAAGGAACCAGCGCCTCGGCCTCTGCTCGGCACTCTTCTGGAACCACGCACTCAAATTGCCGCCTTCAATTTGACTGACTCCAAAGGTCAGAGCTTCACGCGAGACTCTCTTCTCGGCAAGTGGACGGTCCTGAGTTTCGGTTTCACGCACTGCCCCGACATTTGCCCGACGACGCTGGCTTACTTCCGCGATGAGTTGAATGCTTTACCCGCCGACGCTCCGGTCCAATTTGTGTTTATTGGCGTCGATCCCGAACGTGATCCGCCTGAGCAGCTCGGAGCTTACATCAACACCTTCCACCCCGCCATCAAAGGTGTGACCGGCAGCGTGGCTGACGTCACCGCATTTGCATCGAATTTTTTCGCTTATTTTAAAAAGGAAGGCATTGCCAAAGATGGCATCTACGGGATGGCCCACAGTCCCCAGTATTTCTTGATTAATCCCGAAGGGCAGTGGCACGTTCTTTACACGCCGCCGATGCCCCGCGGCGCTCTCGCGATCGACCTCAAGAATCTTGCCGCCCATAAGGGATAGGCTGATCTATCTTTGTACAAAGGACATGCGCATGAATGATTTGTTGAACCTGATCAAAGATTTGAACGTTCCGCCTGAAAAACTGCAAGAACTCGCCGATACTGCTCAGGAGAATCCACTCGCGGCCATGGCTATGGTCAATCAATTGGGCATCAGCCCTGAAGTGATCCAAAAGCTGATGAGCAGCTTTATGGCTAACCCAGGCATGATCTTCGAGCTCGCCAAGCAATTTGGAGTCGATACTTCGTCTTTGGCCGGTCAAATACCAGGGATGCCGGAACTTCCGAAGGAATAATCTGATAGCGCCGCGACCTGCGGCTCAATGCGACAATTTTCGCTCGATCACAGGATGGAAAGTCTTCGCCTTGTGCTCGAGCTGAATTTGCTCTTCGATCGACACGGCGAAATCGAGTGCGGCGTGTACATGCTCCGCTTCGACCACCGCTGCTCCTCGGGCGAGGTCACCCGCCGTACGGACTAAACCTCCCAATTCACGCAACCTCAGAGTCACCTCTCCCGACTGCTCGGCACGCAAGCGCGCGACGGCTATCAGAGCATCGACAGCGGCCCGAGAAAAATGCGGGATGCGGCCGTCTTTTGTCACTTCCTGCGCAACGAATCGGGCTAATGCCCCCCTGATAGCCTCACTGTCAGGCATCGAGGTCGCGGTGAGAACTTCATAACCATAGCCGAGAAAACGCGAGCGCAGAGCAGGGGTCAGAGTCGACAGATCCTCAGGATTGCAGGCTGCAATCAAAACAAAATCGCAGGGCACAGGACCGGTACTCACGAGCGTTCCGCTCGAGCCTCCTTGACGACCTGTGATGGGAAGCTTTTTTTCTTGAATCGCCGTCAGCAGCAGCCGCTGTGATTCAGCACTTAAAGCCCCTATTTCATCGATGTAAAGAACGCCGCCGTGAGCCCGGTGAACAGCTCCGGCTTCGACGAGAAGATGAGGAGGTGACTCGAATCCACCTGATTGATAAGGATCGTGGCGCACATCTCCGAACAAAGCCCCTTCGCTGAGACCGGTGGCGTCGATAAACGGCGCCTGGTTTTCTGCCGTGCTCGCCAGTATCTTGGGAAGACTGCGACGCGCGTCTGGTGTGCGTGTTCGGCGATAGAGCCAAAGCCAAGCGATGGCAATCAACGCCGCTAAGAAATAACCGAAGGACCGATCGCGCATCGCCAGCCAGAATCCGACGATCACAGAAGCTACGGCTCCGAGCGCCAGGATAAATTGCAGAGAATAGGTCGCGTCGCGGGCCTCTCGACTGCACCTTTGAATGAGCTCGCCCATGCCCTGGCGCGATCGCACGATAATCTCGGGTCGGGTGGGATCATCGGGATTAGCCAGGGCCGCCACCGCGTAATCTTCAGGGGTCGGCAGCAAGGCTGCCACGGCACGTCCGATCAAACTTTTACCGGTACCCGGTTCACCGACGAGCAGCAAAAAGCGTCTCTGACTGGCCGCAAGTCGCGCGATAGCCACCGCTCGCTCCTGACCAATCACTTGATCGATCAGGGCTTCGGGAAGAGAGAGCTCGGCCGTCGTTTGAAAATCTTTCACGCCGTCAACTCGCGGCGATTCCGCAGGCTGAGGCCAAGCCAGCAGCCCAGAGCCACGGCCGCCGCCGTCAAGGCGAGGAGCGAGCCAAAGGATTTGGCGACGGCGAGCGGTGGAGGGGCGACGCCTTCCACTTCAATAGTCGTCGTCAGAGTCAGAGATTCAGCCTGTTCTCCGGGCCATGCTCGCACCGTGATTTGATGGCTTGAACCATCGTAGAACTGTCCCTGCCAATCGAAGGTTCCGCTTGGAGTCCAAGCCTCTGTGCGGAATACTTCGATGCCGTGTTCAAGCTGCGTAAAGCTGAGTTCGATGCGAGCAGGTACCAACTGATTTTGAGCATCGAGCAAGGCAACGTGAAGCGCGCTCAAATTGCCGACACGCGGATGCTCCGTGGGGAGATCGAGAACGAGATGCAAACCGGATCTCGACGGAGTCGTCACGGACTTGGCCTGCGATTCCAAGGTCTGACCTGGTCCATGCTCTTCATCGCCGTGGGCATCACTGCGGCTCGGCAATCCCAGCGCAAACGTGCCGAGCATCGCACCGAGGACGAGTCCTCGAGAGCGCGTGCGCGCAGGGCGAGTGATGCCGAGCACCAATCCACTGCCCGCCGCGAGTCCGATCAGAATGCTCATGAAGATGACCAAATTTTTCTTCTTTGCGGGGTTTTCTCCTACCTGCGCCTGCCATTCGCTGCGCGTCGGTGCAAAGCTAGCGTCCTGACCGATAGGATCGACATCCACAACAAAGCGATAGCTTCCTCGGATAGGCGGCACGATCTTGATCGGCAAGAGTCCGTCTTTGACTACCACACGAGAATCAAACAACGCGCTGCCCTCGACGACAGGAAAATCTGTCGAGACTAAAGTCTGCGTTTGAGGAGCTTCCAGACGAACATGAACGGCGGCTTGCGACAAAGCGCGACCTTCCGCGTCGGAAAGCCGAATCACTAGAGTCAAGGGATCGAGCTGAGGACGAATGGAGTCAATCGGTGTGACCGGCTCCCAGCTCACGCGTGCAGCCGGAGCCGCGAAGGCAAACGAACTCATGAGAGACGAGGCGAAGAACAACAAAGAAGCGAGTACCTGCATGAACTGACGCACGCGTCCTCCTCTTATTGTTAATGACAAGGAATCATCATGAGGCTGTGGCGCAGCTCATGAAAGTAATCGTGGACGAGCGGAGTCGTCGTAAAAAACATGGTGTAGAGCACCACTCCGAAGATGGCGACGACGATCGCGCTTTTATGAAATAAGTTGAGAGGCAGTCGTCGAGTGATGCGAAGATGCCGCTTGGCTTGGGTATAAACAGAATTCAAAATGTTCCTCCCTCTACATGCCGAGTCGGTGCCCTTTTTGCATGACAATGCCTATTCCATGCAGGCTTCGCGCGCCTCGTTTAACCACTCTGGCGGTAGGGTGTCAATCCTAAAGTCCAGCGGCTCAAACCCTGTCTAAAAGTGGTAAGCAAGACTACCGCGTACCATCGCTGGTTCGACAGGATGATAGTGGACGTCTTCGACGGCTTCCGTTTCCTCAGCCAATTTCGATTCGTAGAAGTAGTCGATATCGTGGCTCTTAGAATCAAGCAGGTTGAGTACATCGAGACCAAATTCCCAAGGCTGCGGCGCATAGCCACAATGGAAGTTGACGACGTTGCTTGCCCGCGATCGGTGAGTCCCATCGGCTGTGAGGGGACGCCGACCAAAATGCCGAAGTCGCGTCGAGATCGACCATTCTTCGGTTAACTGACTGCCAACTCCAGCCGAACCAACAAAAGGCAGGGCCCCTTCAACTTCGGTGCCTTCACCCTCAGGATCACTGGTAAAGCGAGCATGGGCCCAGGAGGCTTCGAGGTCGAGATGGACGAGCCCGCTTGGATAGTACTGAACTAAAGCGTCGACGCCGCGACGGACGCTCGCGCGGCTTGGTTCCGTCGAACCTTCATCACCGACGAAAATCAATTCTGAATCGAGTTTTAGATGCCACAGCGCCAAGGACAGATGCAGCGCATTGTCCTGGTTAAAATTGACACCAACTTCATAGCCGCGCGATGGGACCAGAGCGGGAGCGCGATCACCTTGGCCGGCACTCTCCGGAAAGTTCACGACGCCCCGGGCGTCATTGCTGTGAAAGCTCTGCCCGGCATTAGCAAAGAGACTGAGTTGGGGCACCAGCTGATAGCTCAGACCTAGTTTTGGACTGGCGATGGACGCTTGCTTTTTGCCTTCTACCGCGGCCCATTGATCATCGACGACATATTTGAAAGTGTCAAAACGAGCGCCGATGGTGGAACTCAGCTGAGGTGTCCAGGCCCATTCCTGTTCAGCAAAGACACCTGTGTTATCGACGTGCGCCTGACTGAGACCTTTGGTCGCGCGCCGCGCTCGCTCCTCTGTTGCATAAAGCCCCAGTTCCTTGATGCGATCGGAACGTTGCTGAATTCCCACTTTGACCTTAATGGGGATGGCCCCG
Source organism: Oligoflexaceae bacterium (assembly GCA_947474445.1). Lineage (GTDB taxonomy): Bacteria > Bdellovibrionota_B > Oligoflexia > Oligoflexales > Oligoflexaceae > Oligoflexus. The sequence continues at coordinate 4,185 of CANJJY010000084.1, read as the reverse complement.
AGATGCCAAGTGTCGCGCGCTTGCAGGAGACCGCCGTACACTTGCCTTCGATCGACCTGCTCGATTTGATCGCCATGCACGGGATCGTTGAGAAAGTAAGTGGCGTCCGACCAGAGATGAAGCGCGTAATCAACTCCGTAGACCTGGATCTTCCAATCAGATTGCGCATCGCCCTCTTCCCAGCTCGCCGCAAGACTTTGCCGCCGCGTATCGCCGCCGTCTGAGCGATCGATGGCACCGCGTCTATCTACGGCTCCGGAATCAACGGCTCGGGCTGGAACCTGGTTCACCGCATCCCATGAAGCCTGATAGTGCATCAGATTCAGTCGCAAGGTGCCGGCTCCGAAGTGATGCACATACTTGATCGTTCCTAGCTGTTTCCCCAAATCTTCGTGAACGTTGGTCCAAGGCCCGGTATAGCGCGTGCCTTCCGCGACAAAACTCAAATCAGAGGTGTCGCCCAGCGCAATGGAATCGAGCAAAAGACCCCTTTGATAACCAAAACTTCCCCAGGTCAGCTTCGCCATTCCTCGCTCGAAACGATCGGGAGATTCAATCGCCACATGTCCCGCGCTGCTGAAATCTCCGTAGGATGCACTGTAAGGTCCCTTCGCGTAGGTGACTGATTCGATCGCTTCGGGGACCAGAAAATTGATATCGTTGTAGCCTTGGCCATGACCATGCGTCGGCATATTGATGGGAATTCCATCGACAAAAGTCGCAAAATCAGTCCCGTGGTCGAGATTGAAGCCCCGCAGAAAATACTGATTGGCCTTACCCGTGCCGCTGTGTTGCGTGGTCACGAGGCCGGGCACTGACTCGAGGATTTCTCCCGGCCTGAGGAAAGGACGCTCTTTCAACTGCTCCTGTTCAACTCGGCCTTCACTCGCGCTTTGCGGCGTGTCAAACCACGTGTAGCGGCGTCCCTGCACTTTCATATATTCGGCTTTTTCGCGGGACATAGCTTCTTCGGCGTGCGCTTGCGTGACGAGAAAAGAAAATATTGAAATCGAAAATAGAAAATAAAAACGATAGCTGGACAATAAAAACATGCTGATCCCTTTATCGCGCAAGGACGCGCGTGCGCTCAGGCATGAGAAGCCCTGCAGCATCAATTAAAAGTGAAAAATTGAAAGGGAAAAGCTAACTGCTTTGGACATACATAGGCTAAACCTCCTCGGGTAATAGGAGCAAAGAGTAAGGATCTGGCTTAGCCTAAAAAGGCCTTACAGTTGCGGGACAGCGACGGAATTACACCGTACTTCACTCGACTCAGTGCTAGACTTGAACACGGAGGCACTTTGCGAAGAAAGAGAGAAAAAGGCAAGTACAAATTCGAATCAGGGGAAGAAGGGAGGACCGCCGGAAGCGGTCCGGGAAGATCAAGCAAGGGCTCGCTTCAGATCTTTGATCAGATCTTCTGCGCTTTCTATTCCGCAAGACAATCGAACCAGCTGCGATCCGATCCCGAGATGCCGCCGCATCTCCTCGGGAACCGAGGCATGGGTCATTTTCTCGGGATGATTGACCAGCGATTCCACGCCTCCTAAACTTTCAGCCAAAGAGAAGACTTCTAGTTTTTGCAAAAAGCGCACGACATCGTCGTAGTTGCCCTTGAGATTAAAAGACACCATTCCTGAAAAACCGCGCATCTGCCGCTTAGCAATTGCGTATTGCGGATGTTCAGGCAGACCTGGAAAGAAGACCTGAGCCACCTTCGGATGCGTCTTCAAATAATGAGCGACTTCCATACCATTGGCCGCGTGCTTCTCCATCCGAACCGCGAGAGTCTTGATGCTGCGAAGCAGCAGGAAAGCCTCGAAGGGACCAGGAACCGCACCGCCTGCAAATTGCACAAACTTGATCTGCTCGTGAAGCGCATCGTCGTTGACCATGACAGCGCCGCCAATGATATCCGAGTGGCCACCGATATATTTGGTCGTACTGTGGACGACGATGTCAGCGCCCCATTCAAAGGGGGATTGAAACAGCGGCGAGGCAAAGGTGTTATCGACGACCAGCAAGGCTTTACCGCGACGCGCGATGCGCGAAACCGCCTCGATGTCGATCACTTTGAGCAGCGGATTCGTGGGTGTTTCAACCCAAATCATTTTCGTTTCCGGTCGCAGCGCGGCTTCAAGCTTGACCAGATCGGTCATGTCGATAAACTCGAAGGAGAGATTGTACTTGGCGAACAAGCGCCTGAACAATCGTCCCGTGCCCCCGTAAACATCATCGCAGACGAGAACATGATCACCGGGATTCAAGATCTGGATAATCGCCTGTTCAGCGGCAAGGCCGGAAGAAAAAGCCAGACCGTGACGAGCTCCTTCCAGAGCTGCAAAGGCCACTTCAAGTGCATCACGCGTGGGATTGCCCGCACGCGAGTAGTCCCAACCTTTGTGTTCGTTGGGCGCCGACTGCACGTAAGTCGAGGTTTGAAAAATGGGGGTCATGATGGCCCCGGTCCGCGGATCGGCTTCAACGCCGGCGTGGACAACTTTCGTAAAATCTGCTGCTCGCACGTTCATTTAGCGTCGACCCCTCTTGATGATCAGCTCTTAGGCAAGTCCTGCAAAACGCCAGTCAGCTCGCCCTTGCGATGCATCTCTGAAACGATATCGCAGCCGCCGAGAAATTTGCCTTTGACATAAAGCTGAGGAATGGTCGGCCAGTTAGCGAATTTTTTGATGCCTTCGCGAACTTCCCAATCCTCGAGCACGTTGCGCGATGCATACTTCACGCCGTAAGTTTTGAGAACTTGAACGACTTGCGCCGAGAATCCGCACATAGGGGATTCGGGAGTACCCTTCATATAGAGAAACACAGGATTGTTTTCGATATCGCCTTTGATCGTTGCCAGAGCATCTTGTTCACTCATTGAGACATCCTTTCTATTTATTTCACTCACAAATTTTTTTTCGAAATGGAGACGGCTTTAGCCCCTCCAATGCGGCAGGTCCCTGCGCGGCCCCCCTAAGCTAATACAGGGCAGGTCCACATGAAAGCGCTTTTGTGACGGATTTTACGCAGGCGACTTTTATCCCTCTTATAACCCTGCTAAATTGTCTGCTCTTGCGCCTGCTGCGAGCATCGCCAGAGCCATTTTGCTGATTTGAAGGGGATTTTGGTCCTTCATACAGCGAAAATGACCTAGTGGGCACACCTGAGGCCCGTGATCACTGCAAGGTCGACAGCTCAACTCAAGCTCCGCGATACGACTTCCCGGCGCAAGCGGTCCAAAGCCCAGAGCCGGCACAGTCGCCCCGAAAATAGCCAGACTGGGAATTTTAAAGGCCGAGGCGTAATGGAGAGGAGAACTATCGTTAGAAACGAGCAGGGTGAGCTCGGGAAAAATTCCGCGCAGATCGTCGAGACTGGTTTCTCCTGCAAGATTGAGCACTCGATCAGGAAAATCAAACCCCACACTGGCGACCGCCTCTGCCGCTTCGCGCTCGTCCTTGCTGCCGATAATCAGAAGCTTGGCGTTAGAATTCTCAAGCAAGAGTTCGGCGAGTTGCCGATAAGACTCTTGAGGCCAGCGCTTCGTCGCCCAGACGCTCCCTGGAGCGATGCCGATGATGGGAGAACCTAAGGCCCAGGATTTTAAACGCTGCGTCACGGCATTTCTTTCAGCTGCAGGAAGATAGACTTCTGCATCGCGAAAGTCCCAGCGAGCTACGCCAAGCGGTTCAAGTAGCTGCAAAATGCGCTGCGTTTCGTGGAGCAAGGCCACGCGCGGGATGCGCCAACAGGCAAGCGAACTCAGCACCGTTTCCTCATAGGTCACCACCGAGAAGGGAAGCATGCCAGCGAGAAGACTCGATCGCGCGCTGCGATGAACCTGGAGCAAAACCGTATCGTTGGGGCTGCATGCTCCCAGTTCGCGACGGAGGTCGCGCGCCGCTGCCCACAGTGAGCGGCCCCGCTTGTCGAACACTAATGTTCGATCCAAATGAGGATGGTCGGCTAATGCACGGCTCCCCAGAGGGGTTGTGATGAGAAACTGAGAAACGTCAGGATAATTTTCTTTAACCCATCGAAAGGCAGCGGTCGTCAGGACGATATCGCCGAGGAAACCCGTCTGCAGCCAGATGATGCGCCGTATGTCTTTGCCTAAATTCAAATCTCTCTCCTGCGTGGCCGGACCTGCGTCTTGGCGCATATTTCTTCTACTCAAGACCG
>CANJJY010000083.1 GCA_947474445.1 Oligoflexaceae bacterium | reverse complement strand
CAGGATGATCAGAGAAACCTCCAGCGCTCCTGGTCGGATATCTACGTTCCGAATGTCAACTATTCGAATGTCCGCCTCAAAGACTTCGCCACCCTGCATGAGACCGTGGGGCCGTCGACGATCTTTCGTCAAAATCGCGGTCGATACATAGGCGTCAACGCGGATTTAGCGCCGAATGGCCCTGGTATGGCCGGCGCAATCGTCGAAACCCGCGCCTTCCTCGAAAGCGGTGTGATGAAGCCCGGGATGAGCTACACCTTCGTCGGTCAGGCGGAATCCTTTGGCGAGTTAGTCGATAATATGAAAGTCGCGCTGCTTTTAGCCATCATCTTCATCTATCTGGTCCTCTCGAGTCTCTATGAATCCTTCGTCACGCCCTTCACTATCATGCTGGTGCTCCCGCTCGCCGTGTGCGGAGCGATCTTCGCCCTCTTTATCACCCAGAAGTCCCTCGATCTCTATTCGGGGATCGGCTGTATCCTTCTGCTCGGCGTTGCGATTAAAAACTCCATTTTGCTCGTCGACTTCGCCAATCAAAAGGTGGGCGAGGGGCTCTCGACGGCAGAAGCCATCGTACTGGCCGGCAAGACGCGTCTGCGCCCTATTCTCATGACGACCTTTGCGCTGATCGCCGGCATGCTGCCGATCGCTATCGGTCTCAACGAAGCCTCGGCGCAGAGAACGAGTATGGGCGTCGCCGTCATCGGTGGTTTGATTTCCTCGACCATGCTCACGCTCGTCGTGATACCGGCCGTTTATTCATCGATTGAAAGATTCCGGATCAATAGCCTGAAGAACATGAAAAAGTGGTTCTCCGGCCAGAAGGCGAGCTAGACGCAGCAGGTGTCCAGACCTTTGACAACTGCCAGGATAGTGGCAGGAGAAGGCCGGACGCTGTAAGAATTTCTTTACACTAAGGACGCGATAGGGGTGGCCTGTATTCTGCAGGGGGGGAAAGGTATACAGCGGACTTTCGCTGTCCGCTGCTTTTTAGCCCTCACCGGAGTAACCTATGTTGCGCTCAGTCCCTCTCTCCCTCATTTCGCTCAGTCTGCTTCTCTCGCAGGGGTGTACTCCCAAGAAAAAAGCAGGACATGGAAGTAACAGCGATACCGCCTCCGTTTCCGTCGGTCCTGAAGCGATCGATGGTGTGTGGGCTAAGAATATCGTCTTCACTTCGCAGACTTCTTTTCTCAACAATACGGCCAAAGCCAAAGTTGGGCGTTATAGTCTCGTCAATCTTACGGTGAAAGATGGACAGGTTTTAGTCCAAGAGAAAGCCTGTGACATCCAGGGCGTGACCTCAAGCCCCGCGGTCATCAGCTTTCCGCGCACCTTTATGCGTTCCTTACCTGACCGCTCGTACAGCTATCAGCTCACGGGCGAAACAGGACATCAGCAGCTGAGCCTGAAGAAGATGGTTGAGTTGTTCGGGACCAAGCTCGCCAACCCTCTCTCCGATCCCTTGCCGAGTGCGCCCGACGACGGCCGCGTCGCTGATTCCGATGCCGATGGCCAGCCGGGAGTGACGGTCGAACTGTCGCTCAATACCTTCGTCAAACTCGCCGCACAGATCTATGAAGTGCAGAGAAATATCTGGAACGAAGATGTGACGCTCATCGACGCGGGGACGATGCGCGGCTCGGTGTCGTGGACGGTGGAGCAGAACATCATCGGCTCGAATATCCCGCTCGTCGCCCAAGCTAAGGCAGATGTCGAGATTCTCAACGCGGAAAGCAGTGTTATCATGCGAAAGTTACCGGCCGGTTCAGGCTGTGACGTCGTCCTGCAGCAAAAGGCGAACCTTTTCCCCGCCCTTGTACCCTGAAAACCTACGCTTTTGGGCTCCATGGCCGGGAGCCCAGGCTCGAAATACGTTGCCAAGCCTCGTGTAATTAATTAGAAGCACCCCGATAGATAAGGAGACCTTCGATGCTCTCGCCTTTCATGATCGCTGTCGCGGGAGGCTCTGGGGCCGGCAAGACGACTTTCGTCAACCGGCTGTGGCAGAGGCTTGAGACGCTGAGACCTTTGGTTTTGCGGCTGGACGACTATTACCGCGACCTCACCCATCTCCCCCTCGCGGAGCGGGCACGTTGCAATTTCGACGATCCTGAGGCCATTGAGCGCGATCTCTTGCACGAACATGTGAGTCTGCTCCGCCGCGGCCTGTCCGTTGAGCGACCTACCTATGACTTTACGACTCACACACGCAGTTCTTTGACGGAAACATTAGCTTCTCGACCTATCATCATCGTCGATGGCATCTTTGCTCTCTGCTATCCCGAGCTGAACAAACTCTTCGATCTGAAGATATTCATCGATGTCGATGACGACATTCGTGTCGTAAGAAGGATCGGGCGCGATATGGCCGAACGAGGCCGCAGCTTTGCGAGTTGCTGCGAGCAGTACGAAGGAACGGTCAAGGCCATGTACGAGCGGCACATTGCGCCGACTAAGAAAACCGCTGACTTTGTGATTCCCTGGCATTTTTTCAACGAGCGGGCACTCTCTTACACCGCCGGTATAATTTTGAGCGAAATCGCGGCAAAATCTGCAATAAATGTCAACCGTAGCCTTAAAGAGACAGAATATCCTCTGTCTCGCTAAGCCCTCGAAAACAACCGTCCAAAAAAGCTTCTTCCCAGCAGAAATAATAAACACGCACTTTATGCCTCCCGGGGGCTTGACCCCCGCTTTCCTCAAAAATGGCTGGCTGCCCATTTAAGGCCGAACTTTAAAGGCGTCTAGAATGTCAATAAAGCAGGGGAGTTGCGCCCTTGGTTAAAGTGAAACCCACTTTTACCGTTTTGTATGGATAGTGGCAGGCAGCCACAGTCAACCGATGGGTCGACATAAGGACATGAAGACCGGTTTTATAGAGGAGTCACAGATGCGACATTTAGGTCGTCCCTTCGCGGGCTGGCTATTGGTTTCCGGCCCACTCATTTTGGGTTTACTTTCCGGCTGCGATTCGCAGTCACCGTCATTTGTCGAAAAGGTCACACCGCTGGGGTCGGAAGACGCCTTAGGTGATACCTACAGCGGCGAAGGCGCCAATGATCCCGACGCGGGCATCACCTACGATCCTGCTCGGGATGACGAGACAGCCGCTGATAAGGGTGAGGAAAGCCAGGGGCCTGGCATCGCCCTCGCGCAGTGGACCTTCAAATCTTCCTCCATCGAACAAGGAACGCTCAGTCTCGACAAAGGCGCTGGCCAGTTTGAGCAGCGGCTGCAGATGGCGAACAACCGCGTGCCGACGCAGCTCGACTTCCAGCAGACTAACCGTCCGGTCGCGACGGAGACCTTTGCGCAAGGTTCCGTTCAAGCCAACAAGAGTGAGAGCTTCCTGCAAACCGCTTCGGCTTCCGGGCTTCTCGATATCCTCGTCGTCGTGGATAACTCGGGCTCGATGAAAGAAGAGCAGGTAAACCTCTCTTCAAAAATGATGCCCCTGCTCTCCTACGTGCAAAACTCCGATTGGAAGATCGGCGTGGTCACGACCGACCCGAACGATGGTTGCCTCCGTGGTCTGATCAAAAAGAACGATCAGAATGCGAGTCAGATGTTTTCGGCGGCCGTCAACGCAGGGATCCAAGGGTCTGGTAACGAACGCGGCATCTATCAGGCTGTCAACGGTCTGAAAGGTGAGTGCAACACCCAAGGCTCTTGGCTGCGCAGCAATTCGACCCTCGCTGTCCTCATCGTTTCCGACGAGGACAACTGCTCGAATGGCGAAGGCTGCGGCAATGAACCCTGGGCACGCGCGAACTACCTGCTCGATTACATGGCCAGCATCCGTCAGGTGGGTGTCAACGCCCGCGTCTATGGATTGGCCTGGCATCCGACCAAAGCGCAGTCGGCCTGCAAAACTGCTTACTACAAAGCCAACATCTACGCTGATGCCGTGGCGCGCAGTGGAGGGACTTGGGGTTCGGTCTGCGATGCCGACTACACAGGAACCTTGCAGGCGATCAGTCTTGATTTGAGCACGATCCTCAAAACCCAGTTCACCGTGCAAGCCGCACCGAACGCCGGGACTTTGAAGGTCTACGTCGACAACCAGCTGCAGACCTCAGGCTATCAGCTGCGCGGCAACGTCGTTGAATTCAGCAAGGCTCCTCAGGCTGGTGCGACGATCCGCTTTGATTATGCCGTCACCACGGTCGAACCTAAGAAGGAATTCGTGCTCAGCCAAGCGGCTGATCCCAAAACCCTCACGGTTTATCTTGATGGTGTCGCGACGCAGTCCTTTACCTACGATGCGGCGCAGCACAGTGTCAAGTTCACGGCCGCACCCGCTGTCAATGAGATTAAAACTGTGTTCCGCAAGGCTCTTCCGCTGGAAAGCGACTTTCAGTTGGCAGGCACCGTCGTCCCTTCTTCACTGAAGGTCACCGTCAACGGCCAGACTCTCAGCAGCGGAGGCTATAGCTACAATGCGGTGACGGGCAAACTGCATCTGGCTCAGGCGCCGCTCGATGGACTCAAAATCGAAGTAGCTTACACGGTAGAGACGGCTCCCAAACTGCGTTACGCCGTCAACGCGGCCGCCTCACAGATGGCCCGCATCCACGTCGTCGATGCTGCCACGCAAAGAGCGATGACGTTCGCCGTCGATGACCGCGAGATCGTCTTTCCAGCGAATGAGTATCGCGCGGATCGTTCCTTCGTCGTGGTCTTTCCTCTCACCGAGGGAGCGATGAAGATCGATCTCGGCTACCCCGTCCTCGCCGCCAGCGTGCGCGTCGAGGGAACTCGCAGCGGGAGCTGTCCAGCGATCACGGTGACCGGCAGTGAAGTTGATCTCAGTGATTGCAGCTTTGTCGATGACGAGGGCATCAACATCGCCTTTGACTATGCGGGGGAACATCGCACCAGTTTTGAGCTGGGTGCCCTCGATATCGATCTGAGCCAGTATGTTTGGAAGGTGCTCGTCAACGGACAGGAAGTGAAGGGCTTCTCCGTCGTTGATGAGAAGATCGAATTACCCGATCTACCGCTCTTCGCGCAGATCGAAGTTTCGCTCTACAAAAAATAATCTAGAGACTTTGCAATAGCTCCTAAAGACCTCCCGTTTCGATGGGGGGTTTTCATTTTTCCTGATCTACTTCGGGCCGAGAAGCCCTGGATTTCGAACGCCCATATTGAAGTCACTGTCCAAAAATTACTAGGCGCATAGGCAAAAAAAATGGGCTTTCCTCACGCAAGACAGAAAATGTTCTTCACAAGAGCGTCTAGGGTTTGGGCAAGGAAAGCCTGAATGAGTCGGTATTAGTTGTGATTTATTGAGAAGATAGAGGTCTCGTAACCGGGGCGACAAAAAGCTTGGATCGAAAAAATAGGGCTGGAACGCAAGTTGCACATACCCAATAGAATCTGGGCATATTCACATTCGTTAGGAACTTTGACAATGAACCTCAAACTTATGGTCTGTTTTTTTGCATGTTTCGGAGCCTTCGCCTGTGTAAGGCGTGCTAACACGGATCTTTCCCTTGCTAATACTGGTCCGACGCGTCCCTCGGCTGGAACCGTCACGGGTATGTCGCGGGCGACTCCCTATCAAAACGAGCAAAATGGTAAAGGGACATGTGGACAGTTCTCAGATTACGGTTCGTCCAGTCAGTGGGCTGGGTTCAGTGAAAAGTTTTTGAAAGATAAATTCGGCTTTGCTGGCTGCGTCGGTGGCAGCACATCGTCACCCCCTGATTGTCAAACCAATGCTTTGGCGGCAGGGATTTGTGGAGCCTCTGTTTGGGTTAAGTGTACGGACACGGCACATTGTTCTGATCTCGGTTGGAAAGAAGTGCACATCGTCGATGTTTGCCCCGCTAACCGCATCTATCACGATAGAGCCGATGGCGACTCAGCAGGGGACACAGCCTGTGCGAGCGGAAACGTTGCCGATTTGGATGTCAGTATTCTCAAACAGATGTGTGCGGGCAAAGCAGCTGCCAATGCCCCTTATGGTTGTGACACGAATGTGTCCATAGAGATTTCGGCCGTTAAACCCTAAGGTTTGTCGGCAAAAAATTTGTCTTCATCGCTCAAGCTCGGCCCGCCGCCGAGCTTTTTCATTGGGACCGATTGAAGGGGGCTATGCCTTCGATGAAGGGAGCTTTTCCTATCACCTTGGGCATCAACGCTCCTAAAAAATAGCCTTCTTTCAGCATCTCCCGTATGTAACCTATCTCCATCAAGTAGAGCCCATCGCTCGGCAAAAGGCTAGGATTAGCGAGGCTTGAACCCCAGCTGTTTTTGACGATCAAGCGATCCTGGTTTTCAGTGGCATCGAGGGGCTGACGGGTCGGACCGATGAGCAGCATCAGGTGACCTCCTATTGAGGTAAAGGCCGGTGGCGGCGTTCCAGCACTGGCAAGGGGGACGGTGGTAAAGACTCCTTGGCTCAAGCGATCGATGTCGATATCAACTCTGAAAGGCATGGGAATACCCGCTGCCAGATTCCTATTTACGTAGCTGATGAATTGGCTCAGGCTCAGCTGATCGACGTTGCTGGCACGCGATTCTTCGAGTTCGGGGTAAACGACTTTCACGGTGAGAGCGCTTGGATCGACCTTAAGATAGTCTTTCAGGAAAGAACGCGGAGTATAGGTTTTGCCCTTAAAGGTAAAAGACGTGGGCGGAGCCGCCGTGTACCCACTTGGATCAGGGGATACCATGACTTCCTTGATAATGTCGTCTTCGCTCATAGTCTCGAGATAGCTTTTGCCTTTCGTCGCGATCAAAAGGTTGATGCGCTCCAGCAAACCGCGATGGAAAAGGTCGGCATCACTGGTGCGAGTCATCGAAACGGGAAATTTTTTCACATACACGCTTTCAGGGACAACGCCGTAAGCCTTGAGCAAAATAGGAGGACTCGAATATTCGGCACGATCGTAGATGATGTTCGCGTCGAGATTGCCTTCCTTCCTCGTCATCATGACAATTAACCTATCGATCTGCTCTTCATTGACGAAGTAGGCCTTGAGTAAATTAACGTAGTGATAGAAGCCAAAGGCCTCCGGACTCAAAACTATGGATTCACCCGTGCGCGTCAGATGAAGACTTTCGAGCAAAGCCATGGTTCCGTACGACCAGCAAAACCCAATCGGTCCCTGGTCGCGCGGTGGTGTGATCAGAACGGTGTTTCCCGTTTTGTAGCTGACCGTCTCTTCTGATTCCTCGACATCGGAGCCGCTCATTGATCTGCAAGCTGTGCTCAGGAGACAAAGTCCGAGGATAAGAAGTCTACCTCGGCGCATAGTGGAAACTAATAGCCTTTCCATGGCACTGCCCTCAAGGTTATTGCGTGGGATTTTCTTGAATATCTGTTTCTAATATTATGATGCCTTCTTTAAATTGACGAGTCATTGAAATCTTTGCCGAGGAGAAGGTGCGACAAGGATAGGCGCGCCGCTTGCACTTTTTCCTAAGCTTATTTAAGCTATTGATATTAGGTATTAATTTCCCAAGTTCATCCAGCCTTAAGAAAAGCCCGGAAAGTAGAGAGGTGATCTATCGCTCGGATCAAATGGACGAAAGCTGACATCGAAGAGGTGAAGGCGATCGTGAGAGCTGAGCTGGTCAGGGCCTTTGAGGCGAAAGGCAGCGCGGGCTTTTTGTCTTTTGTGAAAGATGAGATTTTTCGGCTCTCGCAGCCATCCGAGGGCGAGGCGGAAAAAAGACTTTTCTTCGTCCTGCTCAACGCTCTCTCTTTTGCTTCGCGCTACGGCCAGCTGAGTCGGGATGAAGTCGATCAGATCAATGCCCTGGCGGTTGGAATCCTTCAGAAAAATAACGTCAATCCCGAAACTTCCAAACTATCTTATCTTTATTCTGAACTCTATATGCTGAGGAGCCAGATCGCGTTCCGCGAGGGCTCTGTCTGGACGTCCGTCTGGCGCCAGCAGCTGTCGATGCGGCTCGCCTTGCCCAGCGATCTGCCGAGTCTCGCCTATCACTACCTCACGATGGGCAACCGCTGTCTGCGGCTCGGTCACAGCCAAGCCGCGCTGGTCTATTATCAAAAATCTTTGGAGCATGAATCGACGCGCGAACATCAAGATGTTGCGCTGATCGGCAAGGTGCGGGCGCTCCGCTATCTCATGAGGCAGGAAGAAAGCCGCGCGCTGATCCAGGAAGCACTCGCATCGAAGGATATGAGCCCCGACCTCGCGCTCGATCTCCAGTGGGAACAGGACTGCATGGACTTGGCGCACAATCAGGATTTCACCCGCCTCGAACGGGAAACCCGCAAAGGCGGCTCCTACGATAGGCCCTCGTTCCGGCTCGAGGCGGCCTGCTGGGCCTATGCCCTCTCCGAAGTCACCTGGCAAAAAAAGCTGCCCAAAATTAAATCGATTTTTCGCAATGAGGCGGGAGAGAGCAAGAGGGATCCTTCTTTTTTCAAAATATCCCTCGGGCTCGAGCAAGCCTACGATACCGAGGTGCCTTTTTTCCTTCGACTCAGTCAGATAGAGAGTTTGATCGAGCAAATAGCCAGCGTCTTGAAGGGCGATAAGCAGCTGCTCTGCTGGCTGGTCCTGACTCGTTGGCTCTTGCGGAACAAGAACCCGAGTCTCGCGCATCTCACCATGACCGAATACCAGACGCTCTCGCTGCGTTTGAGTGATGGGCGTACGCGAGATGTCTTGGGCATCGCCTCCGACATCGACGTCGCCTCGATTCTCAGTCTGCCTCATTTGCTTTGACGCTAAAGGATAAGGCTATGTTTTTTCTGAATTCCCGTAGATTATCAGGCCGGAGCGGACTCATCGTCGCTCTGTACTTCGCTCTTATGCCCGCGTGCAAATCACAGGATTTCTTCGGCCAAAAGGAGAAGGCCAACGCCCAACCAGCGAGTGCGCAGAGGTCTTCAGACCCCGCCGCTGATGGGGGAGTGTCCAAAAATAACGATCGACCCTCCGAATCAAATCCCGGCGTGCCCGGCTATTTTCTGTTCTGTTCAGAGACCAGCCCGGCCGATGCCTATGAAAAAGATTTTCAGTGCGGTGTCTCGGACTCTTCAAAAAATCCCGTCCGGCCCTATGCGAGCGATTGGACGCTCGGTCTCGGTACTTTGGCCGCCCAAATTAAGATCATCAAAAACATGGTTGCCACGGCAGGGCCCATCTTGGTCCAGTTTCATCTGAGCATTTCTCCGGGCCTTGATCTCGCCGTTCTGCCGAGTCAGCTCAGCTTCGCCGCAAACGTCCGCCTGACTGAATCGAGTCCAGCCGGCAGTTTGCTCGGGACCCTTCCCGAGGTCCTTGCGGTCAAACCCGTGATCGAAAACCTCGATCTGCTCGGTCCCAATTTCCCATTTCAGGCGTCTTGTGCAGCGAATTCCGGATTTTTTTCCGACCCGACGCAGTGTGAACTCGAATTCCCTGACGCCAGCGTGAACCGAGGATCGGGACAATGCACGGTAAATAGTGACATCTTCTCCTGCGCGAACTGCAATAAGTTCAACGGCGGTTTTTGTTGCATAGCCTCCAGTTGCGTGCTCCTCTTCAAATGAGGACGCCGACTGATAAGAATCCTTAGGGAGATACTTCCAAGGCATCAAAAGCAAAAGACAGGCGATCGACGGCCAGATCAGCGATCCACGTCGTCGAGAGCGATCCTCCCGTTTGGATCAATTGCTTGTCTCGTTCTCTGCTTCCGCCCGCGACGGTATCGACCAGCAGGTACGCGCCGTGATTTCGGTAGTAAACGCCGTTGATCAGCGGATGAATCCCTTTCACATGAAGGGGGCGCGGGGACTCGATGCGCAAGTCGCGGACACCCACGTAGGTCTTGTCTTTGCCCGCGCTGATCGGCTCCCACACCGTCGCGATGAGAAAGCTGTCGGCTACCGGCAGGGGAACGCGAATCTCGCGGTATGGGACGATGAACTGTTCGCCGTTGAATTCATCGGCCTTGCGATTGAGGACGAGATAGCTGATCTTAGCGCCATTGGCCTTGAAGATGACGGGTATCTGAACCTTGCCAGGCGTTTCGACGACGACGAGAACCGGCTGCGTCGTGTCATCGTCCAAGGTTTCGGTGAGTTGGACCCATTTCCAGGAGTCTTCACCAGTGATCGGCGTCGGGAAATCGAGAGTCTGATCGTTGACGCTGATAAAAAAACCATTCATATCGCTTTTCGGCGTGTTGACGCGCGCATACACGGAGTATGAGCCGCTGGTTTTGACGTCCAGTTCAAAGGTGATCGTCTGCGAGGGATCGGCAAATAATATGGACGCCTCCTCGTCCAAGCTGGATCCTCCTTGCCCGACGGCATAGGATTTGATGCGACCTTCTTTGGTCAAGGGCAGCTTGATGAAAGGCGTTTTGAGCACGGCTTGTTCCACCGAAGCCGCGGCATACTGCTGGTCATCGATGGGAATATCGATCGCCTGGCCGCCGAAAAAGGGTATTTCAGCCGTCTGGATAGCAAAGAGCTCGGGACTCGGTTTGTAGCCAGCCTTCAGCAAATCAGCCAGCCAAAGATCGATGGCGTCACTCATCGCGCTCGCGCACTTGGCTCCGGTATCGAGCCAGCAGTTGTGATTGTGTCGAAGCTTATCGACCAGCAAGGTCTCGCTGGTGTTCGAAAACTTGTTGAGCTCCATCCGAGTGAGAAAGTTACTGTGGGCGACTGCGATGGGATCACTAACGAAGGTTTCGCTGTGACAGCTGCGGCAGTAGGGCTTGAGGAGCGGCTCGTAGATGTTCTGTCGAAATGAACTCAAAGATACTTCCGCCGGGAAAGGCACCTCGGTCCCATTTTCATCGCCGCCGCTCCTCATAAGATTCTGCGTGGCCGTCAAAGAGATTTTTTTAGGCGGATGTTTACAGGAAACCTGAATCGAACTGAAGATCATGATGGTCAAAAGCATCCGTGTGAAGCGCTTCATGATGGGGAAATCTCCTGGCTGCGTCTGCATGCACGTATTCTCAGTTTGCTGCTTGGGGTCAGGCTGTTATCTGCAAGTTGGTGCCCAAGAGGGAAGGTTGAAAAAAATAGGGGTTTACAGTCGATGCGATACAGCCGCCAACAGATTGCAGCTTTCAGAGCTGCGAGGGGGCCCCGCTAAGCGGCGAGAAGCTTTGAACAAGGGCGGGGTGACCGAAAAAAAGTGCCGCGAAAAGACCCCAAATTTCCGCTGATTCGGAAAATATCTCATCCTTTTGAGGGGATAGGATGAAAGCGAGATCGATAAAAGGCCCTCGGTGGTTGTGGGCAGAATCCGCCCCTTCTGTATACCGATTCCGTTCCTCTAAACTATCTCTATGGTCATCATTTTCCTTTTTATGAGGTCATAGCCGTGAGACTGAAGCTTGCCTATTCCCTTTTACTCGTTGCGGCGACAGTCGGCTGCAAGGCCGCTCGCCAAGTACCCGGAAGCGAAGTTCAGACGGCCGGGTCGGGCCCCAAGGCTTTGTGCGAAGGGCAATCCATCAAGATCTGTCAGTTCCCCAATGATCATGAACTGGATGAAGCGATCCAGTTGGTACTCGGCGATATACAGGCCGCTGAGGCCGCAAGAAAACCAGGGACGCAAGATCTGGCGCTGGCGCGCGTCGCCTGTGCGGAAGTCGCCTATCCCGGCAATGAACCGGCGATCCGAGCCGAAGCGAGCAAGCGCGGAACCTTCATCTGTCTCTTTAATTCCCAGTTTACGATGAACGTCGCTTTGAATCGCCTCAGCACCTTTATCGAAGATTTTGAAACGGTCGATGAAACGCCTGGCTACACCGATGAAAAATGGGTCGATGCGCAAAAAACCAATGGCTCTCTCGGCCACAATCTCGAATCGCAGGATCTCGAGAAATATATGACAGCCACCAAAAAGCATCTCGATCGCCGGGCAAAAAGCCCGACTATCGGCATCAAAATGGAAACTGAATTTTTCGATAGATACATCCGAGCCAAACTCGATAAGACCCGCGGCAAACCCACCTCGATCTTTCTCGGCGTTTTTCTCCCTTCCAAAGATGAATCCACCGATGCAGCAGCCGTGCTGAAAGCGACCTTGGGCCACGAAATTTTTCATTCGCTCTATTTTCACAGCGCGCCTATGCAGAAGATCGTCAAGACTTACATCGATGCCGCGCCGCCCCCCGATGTGAAGGCGCTAAAGAAAAAGCTTTCGCAGAAGGGTTACGCCGTAGAAAATACCGACGGTAAACCGCCTTCGCCCAAGCAGGTTTATATGTTCTACAACGAGGTCCAGGCCTATCTGCTCGAGTCAGGTGCTTGCACCGACGGAGCCTTCGTCCGCTATGAAGACGACGATCTCGATGAACCGCTCAAGCCTGTGCCCGGTCACGCCCCCATGGTGGTTAAATATGCGGCTGGTCTGCGCCAGAAGCTGTTAGCCGCGAGCGTGATCAGCCCGGAATGGGCAGGGAAGTGGTCGCCCGATCTCGTGACGACGGGCTGTGTGCCCTAAGCGGCCGTCCCTTTTCCTCGAGGGCTGCCTCACGTCTTGTGCGGCAGGCTTCTACAGGGGGCTGAAATCTGGCCCAGAATGAATAAAGCAGTAACAAAGTGTTTGCCTTCATTATCCCCAGGGAGCGAAATGCTCCAAAGATTTTCTCAGCTTCCTAACAGCGATCCCTCCCTAAGATTTGAGTACGCTTTCTAAACTTCTGCAAATTATCTTATTGCCCACTTTATGACCGCCATTTGATCGTCATCGAAGCGCGCAAGATCTATGCGCTGGAAGGATACTCCTCCCTCTACGCCTATTGCACCGAGGCGCTCGGCTTGTCCCATAATAAAGCCTGCTAGGTTGCTGTGCCGTACGCATAACAGTTTTTGCGCGGAGAAAATGATGGGGGAT